>DATDFP010000359.1:0-10744 GCA_036522535.1 Gemmatimonadales bacterium | reverse complement strand
CCGAGCCGCTCCTCGGCCGCGCGGCGCTCCTCGGCCGACACGGCCGGGTCGGGCAGCCCGGCTTCGAGCCCGCGCACTTCGGCCGCCAGGGCGTTCCGCACTTCGCGGACGCGCTCCTGTGCTTCCCGCAACCGCTCGTAGCCGAGCACGCGCGACAGGAACGCCGCCCGCTCGGTCTTGCCGAGCGCCGACATCACCGCGAGCTCCTTCTGTCCCGTGAAGTAGGTGTTGAAGAACTCGTCGTGCGTCATCCCGAGCGTGCGCTCGAGCTTGTCGGTGACCGCCGTGAGCGAGTTGGCGACGAGCTGCCCGTCCTGATGCAGCGCCGCGGTCGAAAGACCGCGCGTCACGCGATACTCGTGGGCGCCGAGCCGGAACTCGAGCTCGACTTCGACCGGGGCCCGACCCTTCGCGCCGTGCCGGCGGATCGAGTCCCGGTCGCCCCGCACCGCCTGCGCGCCGTAGATCGCCCAGGCAAGCGCCTCCAGGAGCGTCGTCTTGCCGGAACCATTGGGCCCGACGATGCCCGTGATCCCGGCGCCGAACTCGAGCTCGGTGTCGGCGTGCTGGCGGAAGTTGACCAGGCGGAGCCGATGCAGCTCCATCAGCGGTCGCCCCCGTCCTCCCGGCCGACCTGCTCCACGTAGTCGACGCCCAGCCGCACGAATTCGCCCCGGTCCAGGTCCGCGTCGAGCAGCCGGTGGTCGAGAAACTCGCGCACCGTTTGGGGCAATGTCTGGCGCTGGCCCGGCGCGCCGGCGGCGCCGACCGCGGGCGCCTCCGGGCGCGGGGCAGGACGCCGCAGGTCGAGCTGAAAGTGGAGCGCACGGGTCTTGTAGCCACGGATCGCCGCGTGATCCAGGTCGCGCGCCGTGGCGCGCGACACGTCGAACACGAGCAGCCGCACGACCTGGTCGTCGATCGGCGGCTTCGCCGCGGCCACCGCGGCGGCGATTTGCGCGTCCAGCTCCTTGGGCGTGAGCCCCTTGCCCTCGATCAGCGGAAGGTCGATGTGGCGCCGCAGCGGCGCGATCGGCCGGAACGTGACACGCGCCCCCGGGAGGTCCACCAGCAGGTACCCCTTGCCGACGCGGCCGCGCTCCGCCTCGTCCTGCATCTGGCCCCAGGGATTGGGGGCGACGTACTCGATGCTCCCCGCGTACCACGCGTTGTCGGCGACGGGCTGCGCCACGTGATAGTGGCCGAGGGCCACGTAGTCCCAGTGCGCGGGAGCGAGGTCGCGCTCGTCGATCAGGGCGCCGCCGTACTCCGCGGTGCCGCGCCGCTCTCCGAGCCCCGGCACCTGGCCGTGCAACAGCAGCACGTTGAAGGTCGTCCCGCGCTGCGGCCGCAGCGCCGGCCGTTCGGGCTGCGCCACGGCCTGGTGAGGTACCGCCAGCACGGCGCAATCCGACCTCGTCAGGGTCACGTAGCGCGCCTGGTCGACCACGACCTCCACACCAAGCGCCTCGTAGAGGCGCAGAATCGTTCCGGTCTCCGTGGATCGCGGGGTGTCGTGTTCCCCCGCGATCATCACGACCGCGGCGTCCGGGAGCCCGGCCCGCAGCCGTTGCAACTCCCGGAACAGGAACAGGATCGCGGGATTGGTGGGGCGCACGGAGTGGAAGACATCGCCGGCGAGAAGAATCAGCTCGGGACGCTGGAGGAGCAGGTCGTCCACCGCCCGGCGGAACGCCTCGGCGACGTCCGCCTCGCGCTGGTTCCCGCCCCGCCCGGTCTGGCGGTCGTACTGGCGGAACCCGAGGTGGAGGTCGGCCAGGTGGGCGAGCTTCACGCCCTCACTTGGCCCCGGTCAGCTGCAGCGACGTCTGCTGCTCCAGCGCGATCGCCATCCCGTCCGGTCCCGCCCGGCCGCCCTTGACGTCGATGTTCATCGTGCCCCCCATCGTGGCGCGCACGGGGGCGCTCTTGGCCAGCGAATACACCTGCTCTCCCGAGAGGGCGCCGGAGAGCTTCAGCGTCGCCGTCTGCCCGCTCCCGGCGATCGTGACGGGATCCCCGGGGAACGTCGTCGCGACACCTAGCAGGATGGACGTGTCGGGGCCGGCGATGCGAATCTCCTTCAGGGTGAGCTGGGTGTGCGCCTTGATTGGCGCGCTGGCGCCGACCATTTCGCCGAGCGGGAGATCGATCTCCGAGACCCAGGAATCGCCGACGCCAACCGGCCCCGGGGGGAGCGGGAACGAAACTCCCTTGAAACTCTTTCCCATCTGCTCGAGCAGTGGGGAGGGCTGGCCCTGGAGGCCGGTGAACCTCGCGCTGACGATTTGCATGCGGTCGTCATAGACGACGTTGCTCGTGAGCCCCCGCATGCGGTCGAGGGCCGGCGCCAGGCCGCCGGGCTCGATGGTCGTCGAGTCGTAGGTGACCGTCACACCGATCCCGCCGGCCGCCGGCCCGGTCACGGCCTGGGTGTAGTAGAGGTGCATCTTGACGTTTTGCGACGGGGCGCCGCTCATGGCGCCGCGGACGAAGCGGACCGAGTTCTGCTGCTCGAGGGAGTAGCGATACGTCGCGCCGGTCCGCGGGTGGTAGCGCAGCGTGAGCTTGGCACCGCTCGATCCGCGGCAAGCGGTGAGCGCCGCGACCGCCATGGCGGCGCAGGCGAGGCGAGGGGCGCTGGTCATCCGATGCCTCCGATCATGATCGCTCAGTACGGCTCCTCCGAAATCGGGGCGAGCGGCGGCACGGCCCCGCGGGCGGGCTCCGGCTCCACCCGGGCGCCGAGCTGCCGGCGCAAGCAGGCCAGCGGGTCCTCGGGGTGAGTCTGGCGCACGGTCGCGAGCGCGCGGCGCACGTCCTGTTCCAGCCGGTCGGCGATAAGGTCCTTCACCTGGTTCGGCCGGATGCGGCGGTCGAGCTTGACGAGCTGGCGCACCACCGCGTCCTCGAACGGCAGATCGGCGGCAGGCGGAAACCGCTCGACGCCGTCCCGGCCCCGCAGCACGGCCGGGCGGGGGAAGCGGACGAAGATCGGCTGGGTGAAGTGCGGGTGGCGCACCATCAGCTCGCCGATCGGGAGGGTCGCGAGCTTGGTCTTGGTGGCGGGCGTGAGGACCTGGTAACCCGGTGTCGCCAACTCGTCCGAGTCCATCCGGCCGAACACCATCGTCCCCGCGTTTCCCACGACGCGCCGGTGCACCTGCGAGCGGAACTGCTCGGCGCCGAACAGCACCAATCCAAGGTAACGCCCCCGCTCCGAGATATCGAGCAACATCTTCCTGACGTACGTGTCGGGACCGTCCGCGGACGCGTACTTGTTCAGCTCGTCCACGAACACCATCACGGCGTCCACGCCGAGATCGCGTCGCTCGAGGTGCTCGCGCAGCTTGGAAACGATGCGCGCGAACACCAGGTCCTGGCCGAGGGGATCGACGTTGGCCACGTCCACGACGTAGACGGCGCGATCTTCGAACCGGCCCCACGGCAGGTCGTTGGACGGGCCGTCGTCCGCGACCAGGCCCTTGCAGCGGGTGGAAATGTTCGCCAGGCGATTGCGGACCTTGCGGATCGTGGCGATGTGATGCGTGCGCCAGGTATCGCTCCGCCCCGCGAGCTCGAGCCCGTCGAACACCGCCCGGAACAGCTTGTCCAGGTCGGCGAACGTTGTCACGCGATGCACGTTCCCGAAGCCGTCCGCGAATTCCTTGTCCACCACGCGGTCGGCGAGGAAGTCGATGAAGGCATCGGCCTTGGCATCGATGTCGTCGCGGTTCAGGAGCACTTCCGCGAAGTCGAGCACCTCGCGGAGCCCCCACACCAGCGGCTCCACGTCGCCGACGAGCGCGGCGTGGGTGCGAAGTGTGTTCAGGTTCGCGCCGTCGGCCTTGAACGGCGCGTAGTAGCGCACGCGCTCGAACGGCTGCGCGGGGACGCCGAGGCGCTCGTAGCGGCGCCGGTCTTCCGCGTCGAGCGTCCCGGGCTGATCGAGAAAGCAGAGGTCGGGTCCCTTGACGTTGAAACACACCGCCGCGATCCGCCCCTTGTGGGGCGGGAAGTGCTCGAAGATCGCCGAGAGAAGGAACTCGACCGCGCTGGTCTTCGTCGCCAGCCCCGAGACGCCGGAGATGTTCAGGTGCGCGGCCTCGGGGCCGAGCAGGAAGTCGGCGTCCAGGTACACCGGCGCCTCGAGCCCCCCGGACGTGTAGAGCCCGACGGGGATGGCCGTCGGGTGCGCCCCGCCGAGATAGGCGTCCATGCGGAGCGCCCGCGCCACGTCGGCATCGGTCGCGACGTGGACCCGCCCGAGCGGAACCGGCTGCAGCGGCTCCTCGGGGATCTGCCGCAGTACGGCGGCGGTCCACAACCGGATCTCCTGGCGTGCCGTCGGGCTTTCGGCCGCGCGCGCGGGGTCGCCTTCGGCGCCCACCACGTCGTGCAGCGGAGTTGCGAGATCGGAATACGCGAACCCGTCCGTCACGACGCCGTAGACGACCTTTCCCGTTTCCCCTTTCCCGTTTCCCGTTTCCCGTATCTCGTTTCCCGTTTCTCGTTTCCCGTTTCCCGGCTCTTCAACCCGGACGATCGCCCCGATCCCGATGGAGGTCTCGTTCGCGGTCCAGAAGTGGAATTGGTATGGAGTCGCGGGCTTCAACTCCGTGGCGACGACGTGGCCGACTGGCCGGGGGGCCGAGGGGGGCGAGGCGGTCGGGAGAGCGGAATCTTTGCCGATCACGTTCCGGTCTTCGGCAGCCGGGAACCGGGGGCCGGGAGGAGGTCGCGGGGCGCGCGGGCCTTCAAGTACGTCTCCACGTAGTGTATAGGATACAACAGGCGGTCCCAACGCGCGTCGGGGGTGGCGAGCGGGGCGCGCTCGCGGTGGAGCCACCCGCCGATCCGCGAGGCCGCCCGGACCGTATCCGCGTGCGCCCGTGCCTCGACCCGCAGCAACCCGAACAGCACGTCGTTCCCCTCCCAGGGCCAGAGCCGCTGGTACCACGAATAGACCTCGTGCCGCGCCCGGCCCCGTGGGCGGAACACGCTGGTACGGTTTCCCGGCGAGACCGTGAGCGCGCGCTCGAGCTCGGGACCCGCGAAGTACTGCGCTCCGTGGCTCTTGATCACGGCCAGCGCGCGCGGGTGCCCCGCGAGCACCGACGATTCAGAGAGGACGCCGTCCACAACGAGCCACTCGTCGGGGCCGAGCCGCTCCGCACACCGTTCGCCGAGCTGCTTTTCGAGGGCGACGCGCGCGCGCTCGACCGCGCGGCGCGCCGCTTCGAGAGCGCGGCCGGGCTGCGAGGCCTCCTCCTGGGGCAGATCGACGAGCTCGAGCCCGCTCGCCTCGAGCACCGCGCGCACCGCCGGCCGGAGGAGAGCCACAGAGGTCACGAAGCAGTCGCGCCCCGCTTCGTCCGCGGTGCGCAGGCGCCGGTCGGCGCCGCGGCTCTTGACGGCCGCGGCGACGTGCGCCCGTACGATGGGCAGCACGCCGTCGTAGTAGACCACCTTCCAGAGCTCGATCCCGTCGAGAAAGCGGATGGCGGGCGGCGCCGGGGCGCCTTGCTCCACCGGATGCGCGGCGAGCCCCGAGTCCTCCACCGGCTCGGCCCCGGCGACCTCGTCGATGTCCGTCCGGCCCAGGCTCGCTTCGGGCACGTGCGACACGGCTACCGCCCCGGCCGCCACCATGGCGTCTTTCCAGGACCGCAGCGCGGCCATGGCTACCGAGTCCTCAGCGCCCAGCCGAGGTAGGTGACGCTCAGGTCCGGGGTGAGCACCCTCCGCCCGCTGCCGTCGTCCGCCCGCGCGACGCCCGTCATCTCCTGCACGACCATCCCGTTCCGAGCGAGCGCGGCGGTGAGCTCGTCCGGAGTGATGAAGCGCGCGAAGTCGTGGAACCCTTCGGGCATCGTGTGCTGGACGTACTCCTCGTCCCAGATGAGCCGCAGGAATGCGGCGATGGTGCGGTTGTGAGTGAGAAAGCCGAGGCCGCCACCGGGCGCGAGGACCCGCGCGATCCCCGCGAGGGTGCGGTGAAGGTCGTCCACGTGCTCGAGGACGTCAACAGCGAATACGAGATCGAAGGCTACAGGAAAGTTGCCAGCCAAGTTTTCAGCGGTTCCCAGCCTGTAGTCTATAGACAGCCCGGAGCGCCCGGCATGCTGTCTAGCTACTTCCAACGACTTCTCCGACGGGTCCACGCCTGTGACGACGGCCCCTTCCGCGGCGAGCGCCTCCGCGAGGATGCCGCCGCCACAGCCGACGTCGAGCACGCGCTTCCCGCCGAAGCCGCCGAACACGCGGCGAAAGTAATCCACGCGGGCGACGTTGAGCTGGTGCAGGCCCCCGAACGGGCCCGCATCGCTCCACCAGACGTCCGGCACGCGCTCGACGAGCCGCTCGTACTTCTGCGGCTCGGAGAGCCCCCCGAGCGGGGGCAGCGGGTCGCTCATTCCGCGGTTTTCACGCCGATCACGAGTCCGTCGCGGATCGGCGCCACGGCGCTCGTGACGCGGGGATCGGTCGCCGCCAGCCGGTTGAACGCGCGCACGCCCTCGGTGGCCGGCGAGCGATCCGTGGCGTCGATGACCGCGCCGTGGAAGAAGGCGTTGTCGCAGAGCAGCAGGCCGCGCGGTCGCAGCAGCCGGACGGACCATTCGAAATACTGCGCCAGGGGCTCCTTGTCGGCATCCACGAACACGGCGTCGAACCCGGGAGTGAGGGTCGGTAAGATCTCCAGCGCCGCGCCCTCCAGCAGCCGGACGCTGCGCTCGAGCCCGGCCTCCGCGAACGCGCGGCGCGCGAGGGCGGCGTGCCGCGGGTCCTTCTCGACGGTGGTGAGCCGTCCGTCCGGCGGCAGCGCCCGGGCGAGCCAGACCCCCGAGTAGCCCGCGAGCGAGCCGAGCTCGAGCACGTTGGCCGCTCCGACGGCGCGGAGCAGCACGTGGAGCAGCTTGCCCTCGTCGGGCGAGATGAGGATCGGGGGGAGGCCGAGCTCGTCGTGCCGCCTTCGGATGGCGGCCAGGATCGGATCTTCAGCGGCGAACAGCTCGGTGGTGTAGCGCTCGAGCCGCCCGTCCACGATCAGGCGGTGGCCTCCACGTTCGGGAACGGGGGCACGTCCAGGAACCAAAGCCCTGCCAGCCGCGAATGCTTGTCCACCTCGACGAGCAGCCGATCGGCCGCGCGGACCACGCGGGCGGGCCGCGTGCGCCCGACCCGGATGTGAAGAATCGACTCCGCCTGGTTCTTCTCCATGGTGAGCGCGGTGTCCACTTCCACCGCCGCGACGGCCGCCTGGGACCGCTCGGCCGGGAACACGACCCGCGCCTCGTTCTCCGGCTGCGGGATGGCGAGGTTCTCCACCGTGCGGACGTCGTCGGGCCAGGTGACGACGTCCACGCCGCGCACGCACCCTCCCGCCACATCGATCACCACGAACGAGCCGTCGCTCCCTTCGAGATCCACGGTTCCGTTGAGGCCGCTCGCCTTCGTGGCCCCCTTGCACGAGACCGACAGGATGTCGGTCTCGGGGTCCCAGTGGTAGCTGACTCTCGGGAGCTTCCCGTCGAGCGGCTCGATGCGCGCCTCGAAAGTCATCGGGAACCGCGCCTGCCAGAGTCCGTGGAAGGGGGATAATATAGGTCGGTGAGCGGTAAGCGGTAAGCGGTAAGCGGGAAAACCGTGGCGGCACTTGAGCTGCCTTTCCCGCTTACCGCTCACCGCTTACCGCTCACCGGTCTAGTCCCCCAGCTTTTTTGCGAACTCGACGATGCGGTCGAGTGCCTTCTGGATGCTGTCCATCGCCGCGGCGTAGCTCAGTCGCACCCAGCGGTCGTCGCCGAACGCCGCTCCCGGGACGAGCGCCACCCCGCTGTTCGTCACGAGGCGCGTGCAGAAATCCGTCCCACCGATCCCCCCGAAGGAATCCACGCGGAAGAAAAAGTAGAACGCGCCGAGCGGCTCCACGAACTCGCAGCCGGGGAGATCCTGCCGGAACCGGCCCACCACGAGGTCGCGCCGCTTGCGGAACTCCGCGACCATGCGCGCCACATCCTGCTCCACGCGCTCGTCGCCGAGCGCCGCGGCCGCGGCCCACTGAGCCGGGTGATTGGCCCCGGTCGTCGTGTGCGACTGCAGCGCCGCCATCGCGCCCGCGACCTTGGCCGGCGCGAGCGCGAGCCCGATCCGCCACCCCGTCATCGCGTAGGCCTTGCTCACACCGTAGATCACGACCACCCGCTCGAGCAGCTCGTCGGGCAGGTCGAGGAACGATGGCGCCGGGCCCGGGCCGTAGTGAATGCGGCGATAGATCTCGTCGGCCACCACCCACACCCTGCGGCTCCTCGCCCACTGCGCGATCGCCTTCAGCTCGGCGTGCGTGTACACGGCCCCCGTGGGATTGCACGGCGAGCAGAGGATGAGCCCCTGGGCGCCGGGCACGACGCGGTCCAGGTCCCGCACGCTCAGCTTGAGGCTCCATTCGGGGTCGCCGGGGACGAGCGCCGGCCGCGCGCGCGCCAGGTGCACGATCTGCGGGTACGACACCCAGGCCGGGGCCGGGATCGCCACCACGTCGCCGGGGCCGAACAGCGTGAAGCAGACGTTGAAGAGCGACTGCTTCGAACCGTTCGACACGACGATGTGGTCGGCATTGACCGGGCGCCCCCCGGAAAGCAGGGAGAGGTGCTTCGCCGCCGCAGCGCGCAGCTCGAGGATCCCCTCGTTCGCGGGGTAATGGGTCTTCCCCTCCCTGACGGCGCGTACCCCCGCGTCCGACGGAATCGACGGCGTCGGAAAGTCGGGCTCCCCTGCACCCAGGTCGATCACGTCCTCGCCCGCCGCCTTCCGGCGCTTCGCCTCCTGGGAGATGGCGATGGTGGCGGAAGGCTCGAGGTGCTGCAGGTTGGGGGACAAGCCGAAGCGAGAGCCCTGGGTCATGGGCGGATGGCTCCAAAGCGTTTCAGAACAGCGACCGTCTCGTCGAGCGGCAGCGCTTGCACCGTGCCACGATACCCACGCACGGTCTCCGCGCGCAACAGGGAGTTGTAGATCGCCTCTTCGGTCGCTTCGATCGCGGCCTCGAAGAGCGGCGACATGGCGTCGTTGGTGACGACCGCGAGCGTGTCGGTCAGGCGGACCGACGGACGGGCGGAAGGCGGCACTTTCCGGCCGTCCGCCCGCCCTGTCGAGAAGGCGATCACGTAGTCTCCCGAGCCGTTGCTCATGCTGCTCCCCGTTCGCGCCAGCCCCGCGAGCGCGCGTCGCCCGAGCCGCTCCAGCTGGCGGTGGTCCAGCGGTGCGTCGGTAGCAAGGACGATGATGATCGACCCATCTCCCGTTTCCCGTTTCCCGCCTCCCGTTTCCTGGAGCTCTCGCCCCACCGGCGCGCCGTTGATGGCGAGCACTCCCCCGAAGTTCGTCTGGACCAGAGCACCTACGGTCCAGCCGCCGAGCGGCTGCGCGAGCTTGCGGCTCGCGGTGCCGATACCGCCTTTCCACCCGAACGCGACGGTGCCCCGCCCAGCGCCGACCGCACCCTCGGCGACGGGTCCCGAAGACGCGCTCCGAATCGCGGTCAGCACGTCTTGCTCGGTGATGGGCCGGGCGCGGATGTCGCTCAGGAAGCCGTCATTCGTCTCCGCCACCACCGGATTGGCGGAGCGGACATCCTCGTTTCCCGGCAGGCCGAGGAGATAGGTGAGGATTGCGTCGGCTGCGCGCGGAACGCAGAGGGTGCAGGTGAGCACGATCGGCGACTCGAGCTCGCCCAGCTCGTTCACCTGCGTCGAGCCATTGAGCTTGCCGAATCCGTTCCCTACCACGATCGCGGCCTGGACCCTCTCCCGGAACACGTTGCCGCCGTGCGGCAGCACGACGGTCACGCCCGTGTTGATCGAGTCCCCTCGGATGACGGTGGCGTGGCCCACCCGCACGCCAGCTACGTCGGTGATGGCGTCGAGCGGTCCCGGCGCAAGGACGCCCACGACGATGCCCAGGTCAAGGGCTCTGGGCCGCGCCGCCTGGCCGGCGAGCGGTGAGGCGGCCAGGCTCAGGACAAAGACAGTGCGGAGTGGGGAATGCCGAATGCTGGATGGACGTGGTGGCGTCGAAGCGCGGTCCGCAGTTCGACCCTGGCACTGACATTCCGCATTCCGCATTCCGCACTCCGCATTGGAGTCCCGCCCGTTGCGCCCTCGCTCACCAGAAGCTAGCATCCTCAGGGTCCCCCCGCCCTTTGACAATCGAGGACCGTGTGACGCTGGATGAGGCGAAGGCTGCGCTCGCGCGCGGCCGGCACGTGGTACTGGTGATTCCTCCCGCGCCTGAGCAGGCGGGGGAGCTTTGGGAACTCCTCGCGCCGCCACCCCCCGATGCCGAGTCCGGAGTTGCCGCCCCCGCCGTCCTTATCATCTGTTCGGACGACGTGTCCGCCGCACAGTGGGCGGCCGCGGCGCCGAGCTCTCTCCGCGTCCACGCCGTCACAGGGCTCACCCGCACGGGCCGGCTCCTCAAATCCGGCTCCATCTCTCACCTCGCCGGCGCGGTGAAGGACCTCGCCGCGCTGGTCGCACGCTCGGCGCTGAAACTCGGCGGCGTTTCCACGGTCGTCCTCGCATGGCCGGAACAGGTCGCGGCGGGCGAGCACGGGGCCGCACTCGACACGCTGCTCGGCGAGACGCATGACGCGCGCCGCATCGTGCTGAGCTGGAACCCCGCGGCGCTCGGCGACTTCCTCGAGCGCCACGCAAGACGGGCGCTGGTCGTGGGAACTGCGCCC
>DATDFP010000358.1:0-2336 GCA_036522535.1 Gemmatimonadales bacterium | reverse complement strand
GTTGTGGAGTCCCGCGGCCAGGTGAACGCACGACTCCACAACGGACTCCCCCTGATCCCGAGGATGCGGGCCAGCTCGCCGTGAGCGGCCAGGCGCTCGCGCACCGCGGCCACGTGCCGGGCGTGCCCCGGCTTGTAGCGCGGCAAGCCCCGCGGCCAGGTGAACGCACGACTCCACAACGGACTCCCCCTGATCCCGAGGATGCGGGCCAGCTCGCCGTGAGCGGCCGCGGCGGGATCGCCGTCCACCGGACCGACGAACGCCCGCAGCAGCGCGTGACCGGGCGGCGTGCGGCCCGGATACTTGAGCCATGAGTACGAGCAGGCGCGCAGGGCGGCCCCACTCTCCGCCAGCTCGGGCGCCGCTACGAACCCCGTCCCGGAGAGCGGCGCCGCGAGCTGATCCTCGCGATAGGCGAGCGAGACGGTCGTTGTCGGATAGTAGATCACCTCATCCAGGTGTCGGGCGGCGGGCACGCCGGCCGCCGCTACCAGTCGCGCCGCGATCCACGCCGGGAGCGCGAGGATGGCCGCCTCCGCTTCGAGCGTGGAGCCGCCGCTGAGCGACAACCGCCAACCGCGGGTCGCCGGCGCGAGGCCGGTCACGCCCTGAGCCGGTCGGATCGAGGGCGCGAGCCTCCCGACCAGAGCATCCACGATCTCGGCCATGCCCGAGGCGAACGACCGGAAGCCTTCGTGTAGGGGCGCGGCATGCTGCGCCCCTACATCCGGCAGCAGCTGAATGCCTAGCAGTGCTGCGGCCTGCCCCTCGGCCAGCGGTTCGAGCCGCCCCCCGGTCCATACCGACGAGCCGCTGCTGAGCTGATCGACCAGGTGCGCGCCGATCCCGATCTCGCGCGCCAGGTCCTGGATGTCGGGCTCGGCCGCGAGGAATCCATCGGGCCCCCCCTCCACCACGAACCCGTCGCGCCGCTCGGTCACGACCACGCCACCCGGCCGGCGCACGGCGTCGAGCACCACGACGGTCGCTCCTCCCCGCGACAGCTCCCAAGCGGCGGCGAGGCCCGCGAGGCCCGCTCCCGCAACCGCCACCGTGGCGCTCACAGCCATCCCCGGCCGGCGGCCGCGTCGTGGGCGAGCTCCGCGAGCGCCGCCACGAGCAGCGGATCGTCGTTGAGCGACGCCGTGCGCTCGAGCTGGACGCCCAGCTTCCGGGCGAGCTCCTGGTAGACGATGTCCACGTCGTACAACACCTCGACGTGGTCGGACACGAATCCGATGGGAACGAGCAGGAACGCCCGGTGGCCCTTGCGCGCGAGATCCGTCATCAGGGCACCCGCCTCCGGCCCGAGCCAGGGCTCCGCGGTAGCGCCGGCGCTCTGGTAGGCGAAATGCCACGCCCTGAGTCCGGCCCGCTGCGCCACCGCCGCGGCGCTGGCCTGCAATTCGGAGGGATAGGGATCACCGGCTGCGAGAATCCGCTCGGGAAGGCTGTGCGCGGTGAACAGCACTTGCACCTTGGCGGGTGACGGGAACCGCGACAGCGCCTGCGTCACGCGATCGGCGACAACGGTGAGGAACTTGGGGTGCTCGCCCCAGCTCCGCACCAGTGCGACGTCGAGCCGGCCGGCGGTGGCGGCGAGCAGCTTTTTCTGGTAGGCGCCGACCGACATGGCGGAGTAGTGCGGCGCCAGCACGATGCCCACCAGGCGCCGCAGGCCCGCTGCGACCA
Organism: Gemmatimonadales bacterium; assembly: GCA_036522535.1. Taxonomy (GTDB): domain Bacteria; phylum Gemmatimonadota; class Gemmatimonadetes; order Gemmatimonadales; family GWC2-71-9; genus AG12. The sequence goes on along the minus strand of DATDFP010000358.1, from coordinate 644 downwards.
TCCGCTCCACCGCGTCGGCGATGTAGGGAGGCCAGTGACGCATTCCCACGGAGACGGCGAAGCCGTCGCCCAACAGTCGCTGCACCCCCGCCGCCTGCGCTTCGGTGAGCGCGCGAATCGGCGAGCGACCGCCGATCCGCGCGTAGCGTGTCTTGATCTCCGCGGTGAACTCCGGCGTCACCGGGCGGCCGCCGCGCACGTCGAGCAGATAGGGCTCGACGTCGTCCAGGCTGTCGGGGCCGCCGTACGCCATGAGGAGGACGGCGATGGCTCCCCCTCCCCCGACCGGATCAGCCGCCATGCACCCACTCCACCACGGCCTGGAGCGCTTCGATCGGGGTCTCGGGGAGCACCCCGTGCCCCAGGTTGAAGATGTGCCCCGGGCGCCCGCCGGCGCGGGCGAGCACGTCCCGCACCTGCCGCTCGAGCTCCGGCCGCGGCGCCAGCAGCGCCACGGGATCGAGGTTCCCCTGAATCGCGGCGGGAGCGACTCGCTGCCACGCGGCGTCCAGCGGGATGCGCCAGTCGACGCCGATCACGTCGCCGCCCGCCCGGGCGAAGTCTACGAGCAGTCCGGCGGTATCGGTTCCGAAGTGGATCACCGGCACACCCGACGCGGCCGCCAGCTCGAGCGTCCGCTGGCT
>DATDFP010000357.1:0-2331 GCA_036522535.1 Gemmatimonadales bacterium | reverse complement strand
CGGCGCGCTCGTGGTGCTCGGACCCGCGCCCTGTCCCGTCATGCGGATCAAGGCGCGGTGGCGCTGGCACGTGCTCGTGAAGTCGGCCGAGGCTCGGGCGATCGGGCGCGTGGTGCGCGCCTGGGGCGCGCGCCCGCACGGCGCCGTCCTGGTGGATCGCGATCCGGTGGCGCTCCTGTGAAACGCGGAATGCGGAAGTCGGAATGCGGAATGTCGTGTAAGCCGTCGGGCGGCACCTCGCGCCCCGACCCGAACCCTTCAATTCCGCGTTCCGCATTCCGAATTCCGCACTGGCCCTTTAGCTTTCTCCCCCGTGACGAGCCGCCCCCGCTTCCAGTACCGCCCCCCCGACTTCGACGCGCCGCCGCTTGCGGGGGCGCCCGAGGCTCGCTTCGAGCCCGCGCCGGCGGGCGGGGTGCTGCCCGACCGCTTTTTCTCTACGACCAATCTCCCCACCTACGTGAAGGCGGCGGGCGCGTGGCGGCGGCCGCGGCTGCCCCGCATGGATTGCGTGATCGTGCGCCAGGGGACGGGGGATCTCATCGTCACGGAGCCGCGCAAGGTGCAGCAGGGCCAGCTCGTGGCGGTGGGCACGGAGGAGGACGGCAGCGAGGGGATCTTCGTGCACGCCGAGGGCTTTCTGGGCGGCGGCCACAGCGCCAACGAGTTCGGCTTCATGCAGACGGCCGTGTCTCGCGAGCGCCCGGTCGACTACACGGCGCTGGCGGAGCTTCTGGGCGAGGAGAAGCAGCGCGGCGGCGCCATCGTCTGGGTGGTCGGTCCGGCGCTCGTGCATGCGCGGGCCCGCGCCGACATGATCTGGTTCATCCAGAGCGGATACGTGCAGGCGCTGCTGGGCGGGAACGCGGTGGCCGTGCACGACCTCGAGGCGGCGATCTTCGGCACCACGCTCGGGATGTCCAGCTCAGGTGAGGGGGTCGAGGGCGGGCACGCCCTGCACATGCGCGCGATCAACGCGGTTCGGCGGGCCGGCGGGATTCGGGCGGCGGTGGAGCAGGGCATCGTGCCCTCCGGGATCATGCATGCGCTCGTCGGCTGCGGCGTGCCGTTCGTGCTCGCGGGCTCGATCCGCGACGATGGACCGCTCCCGGAGGTGATCACCGACACCCTGGCGGCGCAGGATGCGATGCGGGCGGTCACCGCGCAGGCGACATTCGCCGTGTTCGTGGCGACGGCGCTCCACGCCATCGCCGTCGGCAACATGCTGCCGGCGTTCGTGGACGCGGCCCAGGCGGACGAGCTGCGCCCGCTCACCACGATCTGCGTGGACCAGACCGAGTTCGTAGTCAACAAACTGCGTGACCGCGGCACGCACCAGGCGTACGGCGTCGTGACGAACGCCCAGGACTTCATGCACGTGCTCCGCTTCTACGTGGAACGATGGGAGCAGGCCTCCCCCCTCGCTACCGCGCTGCGCTAAAGCGCGGCCCGGGGGAGGGACCGGGCTGGGCGAAGCTCGCGGAGGCGGTGGCCGCCGAGGTGCCGCCGGCGGAGATCGATACGATCTACGTGTTCCGGCCGCTGCGGATCGCAGGGCGCGAGTGGGGGACGGCGGTGATCGCGCGGCGGGCGCCGGATGCCGGCGGTCGGCTGCGCGTGTACACGGCGCGCTACATGCTGGTCGTGCGCGGCAAGGAGCGGGGGCAGTCACGGGTCGAGCTGGAAGAGACCGGGCTCTCGCCCGCCGAGGTCATCGCCCGGGTGATCCAGGCGGCGGCGGAGCGCACGGGGGATGCGGAGCCCCCCGTGGCGGTCGGCCCGGCGACGTGGTACCAGTGCTGACGGGGCCGGGGCAGGCGAACCCTTTCGCGCGGACGAGGTGACGGGTTGATCGACTCCCGGATGTTTGTGCCCACCAAGGCCTTTCTCTCCAAGGGCGTCGGCCGGCACAAGGAAAAGCTCACCAGCTTCGAGATGGCGCTGCGCGATGCGCATCTCGCCAACTTCAACCTCGTGCGCGTGAGCTCGATCTTTCCGCCCCATTGCGAGCTGGTGGACCGCGAGGAAGGGCTGTCCATGATGAAGCCGGGGCAGGTGGTGTTCGCAGTGATCGCCGAGTCTTCGACCAACGAGCCGAGCCGGCTCGTGGCGGCGTCGATCGGCGTCGCGATGCCCGCCGACGCCTCCCATCACGGCTACATCTCCGAGCACCACAGTTATGGACAGAACGAGATCACGTCGGGCGAATACGCCGAGGACCTCGCCGCGTCGATGCTCGCGACCGTGCTCGGCGTGCCTTTCGATTCGGACAAGGCGTGGGACGAGCGGCGGGAGCAGTGGCTCCTCTCGGGCGAGATCGTGCGCACCATG
>DATDFP010000356.1:0-2684 GCA_036522535.1 Gemmatimonadales bacterium | reverse complement strand
GGCGGTAAGGGGCGGTAAGAGGCGGTAAGGGGCGGTAGAGGCTACGAGCGCGCCCGCGCCTCCCCAGCGCGGGAGCGTTGTTTACCTCCCATCTGTTCGTACAGGCGCCAAGTGAGAAACCCTGCACGCGCCCGCAGAGCGCTCAACTCCTCCCAGTCTTTCGCTGCCAGCAGGTTCAACTCGTTGGCGAGACGAAGAGTGTACGAAAGCTCTGAAAGAGAACCGAGCGCTATATCGAGATACCGCAAGAACTCACGACTGCCGCGCTTCGCGGAACCTTCTGCAATGCTCGCCGCCGTGGAGAAGGCAGCACGACGTGCTTGAGCAGTCAGGCCGTACGTTTCTTCCTTCGGGAAGGACCGGGTCGCGCGATACACTGCCATAGTCAGTTCGTGGCACAGCTGCCAGGCGGCAAAGCGCTCGTAGGGTAACATGCCGTAGTTTGCATCCCAGCGCCGCCGCCGACATAATCATTTCCACGCCGCCGAAATCATTCCGTCGCGCTCCCTACCGCCTCTTACCGCCTCTTACCGCCTCCTACCGCCTCCTACCGCCCCTTCCTAGAACCGGAGCACCTGCTCGTACGCCTCCCACCCCAGGAGCTGGCGCCAGCTCGGCTGACTCGCCTCGGACGCGTCGTCGGCGTAGACCAGGACGTAGTTGCCGAAGCGCGTCAGATCGACGAAGCAGAACTTGCGCACCTTGCCCCCCGCGCCCCCCGTGCCCCTGGTGTATTTCCAGACCTCGTAGGGGAGCGTCGCGCCTGCCTGCGGGCGTCTCAGCACGTCGTCGGGCGGCCCGTACCTGATGAAGATCCGGCCGCGGTCGGTGCGCCATCCGGGGATCGGGGCAGCGCCACCTTCGTGGAACCGACGGTTCGCCTCGCTGACGCGGGCGTAGAACCCGTCTTCGATCTCGTTCTCGGGCGTGGCCGGGCTGGGATCGCGACGCGCCCAAAAGCGCCTCAGGTAGTCGCGCTTCCCGCTCACCGACAGGGCGGGATAGACGCCGCGCTCGTCGGAGTGCATGAGGTAGAGCAGCGGTCCGTACAGGCTGTCGAGCCGGGCCTCGGGAAGGTCGGCGAAGCGGTCCTGGACTTGGGCGACCTGGCCCTGCGCCGCGGCTGCCCGGGAGAGAGCGGAGAGCACCAGCAGTGCGCGGCCGACGCGTTGCTTCATGACCCGAGTAGAGACACCGGCCCCGGGAGGGTAGTTCCCCCGGGCGTCAGACCAGCAGCAGGTCTTGCTGGGGGCTCCGCGGGGTCACTTCGGGGCCGCCCTCGCTCAAAAACACGTTGATCTCGCTGCGTACGCCGAACCGCCCTGGGAGGTAGACCCCCGGCTCGACGGAAAATCCCACTCCGGGCATTAGTGCCCGGGTGTCGGCAGTCTCGAAGTTGTCGATGTGCGGGCCGGAACCGTGCAGGTCGCGGTCGATCGAGTGGCCGGTGCGGTGAACGAAATATTCGGCAAAGCCCGCCCCGCGGATCACCCTGCGGGCGGCGTCGTCCACTTCTGCGCCACTCACCGGGGCTCCCGCCGGCCAGCGCTCGCGCAACAGCGTCACGGCGGCGTCGCGCGCGCCCCGCACCGCCTCCCACACCCGCCGCACTTCCGCATCGGGGGCGCGCCCGGCGAACGCCATCCATGTCTGATCGGCGAACACGGACTCCCGCACCGGAGGCGGCCCCGCCCATAGGTCGAGCAACAGGACCTGGCCGGCCTGAAGCCGGAGGTCGGCACCGGCGTGGGGCTCGTAGTGCGGCAGCGCGGAGTTGGGGCCGAACGCCGCGATCGGGGGCTCACCGGTGACCAGCCCGGCGCGCTCGATCGCATCCAGCACGCGCCGCTGCAGCGCCGCCTCGCGCACTTCGGCGCCCCGCGCCGTCTCGCTTCCCGCCCAGGCGAGCGCCTCCGCCGCGATCGCAGCAAGCGCCTCCGCCGCGCGCCGGTGCCCGTCAAGCTCCGCGGCGCTCCAGCGCGCGGCGAAGCGGGTGACGAGCGGAGCCGACGAGACCACCTGGGCCCCGAACGATTCGAGTAACTCGACGACGCCGTACGGCACGCGGTCGAGGTATGGCACCGCGTCCCGGGCCGAAACCTCCATCGCGACGGTGCGACCGCGCACCAGCGGCTCGACCTGCGCGTGGAGCTCGCGCCATGAGGCGTAGGGTCGCACCTCGCCCGGGAAATCCGCCAGCGGCTGCAGCTCGATGCGGTGAACGACCGCCACGGGCGGGCCGGCGCGCGGCAGGAGCACGAACAGCCGCCGGGTCCCCATCCCAGTCGGGCCCAGCACGCGACCGGCGACGGGGTTCAAACCGCGAAAGTTGTACAGAAGCCATGCGTCGGCGCCAAGCGCACCAAGCGCGTCGGCGAGGGCAGCGAAATCGAAGCCGTCGAGCAGCGGCATCAGTGATGGCGCGGATCGGGAGGGGCGGCCCGCCACTCGCAGTGGTCGCCGCCCGTGGCGCGACAGGAGGTGTGCAGCATCGCCCCCTCGAACCCCAGGAGCAGCCGCAGCAATTCGGCGAAGCCGGCGCTGTACAACGTGCACGCCGACCCATCCGGGGTCGCATTGATCGCCAGCGTGTGCCGTACTCGCACGACGGGAACGTAGCCTTCGCGCCGCAGCTCGCCCCCGAACACGGCGCGTGCCGTCCGGCGCGCCGCCGCGTACCCAAG
>DATDFP010000355.1:0-3348 GCA_036522535.1 Gemmatimonadales bacterium | reverse complement strand
AACGTAGGGGCGGTAGGGGGCGGTAAGGGGCGGTAGGAGGCGGTAGGAGGCGGCACCCCTACCGCCTCTTACCGCCTCCTACCGCCTCCCGCCGCCCCTTACCGCCTCCTCCTACCGGTACCGCAGCCAGAGGTAATACGCGGGGATCCCGCTCAGGATGATCCCGATGTCGAGCGCGAATGCGGTGGTCTCGGACACGAGGTAGTTCCCGAGCAGCAACACGGCGCCGAATAGGAACACGAGCGGCACGACGGGGAAGCCCCACGTGCGATAGGGACGCTCGAGCTCCGGGCGCTTGCGCCGCAGGACGAAGACGCCGGCGACCGCGAGCGCGTAGAACGGCCAAATGCCGATGATGAACTGGTCGGCGAGCTCGGTGAAGGTCCGGATGAGGATGAAGATCGCGCCCATCGCCGCCATGAGAGTCACCGCGCCGATCGGCGCCGACGTGCGGGGGTCCACGCGCGCGATCGGGCTCGGCAAGAGGCCGTCGTCTGCCGCCGCGAAGAAGATCCGCGGCGCCGTCATCATTGATCCGTTCAACGTCCCGAAGGTGCTGACCGCGATCGCCGCGGATACGACCACCACGCCCGCGGGCCCGATGATCAGGCGCGCCACGTCCGCCGCTACAAGCTCCGCCTGTTTCATCGCCTCGATCGGGATCAGATACAGGTACACGAGGTTGGCGCCGAGGTACAGTACGACGACGGTCGCGGTGCCGATGAACAACGCCCGCGGCAGGGTCCGCTGGGGATCGCGTACCTCGCCCCCCACGAACGCCAGGTCCGCCCAGCCGTCGTAGGCCCAGAGGATGGCCACCATCGCCAGCAAGAAGGGAGACAGACCGACGGCGGCCCGCTGGGCGAACACGCCTCCGCCGGAGACCGTCGGCGGGCTCCCCAGCGCGAACCCCAACACCACGAGCAACGCCAGGGCACCCACCTTGAACGCCGTGCTCAGGTTCTGGAGAATCGCGCCACGGTGGACGCCGAAGTAATTCACCACCGCCACGACGACGATGTAGAACGCCCCGAGAAGCTGCTCGGCCCGGATCTCCACGCGCCCGACACCGGCGACTACCGTCCCGGGATCGAAGCCGAGCGTGCGGAGGGTGTAGGCCGATGCGGTGATCCCGATGGCGCCGAACGCGCCGGGCCGGATCACCCACAGCTCCGCCCACACGAAGAGGAAGGCCGGAAGGGGCCCGAACGCCTCGCGCACGAAGACGTACACGCCGCCCGAGCGCGGGAACGCGGCGGCAAGCTCGGAGTAGGTGAGCGCGCCGCAGAGCACCGCGACGCCGCCCACGACCCAGGCGAGGAGAAACAGCGGTACATCGTCGACCCGCTGCGCGACGGCCGCCGGCGTGCGAAAGATCCCGCTCCCGATCGTCGAGCCGACAAGCACGGCCACGGCGCTCCAAAGACCAAGCCGGCGCGAGAGCCGCTCGCCCCAGCGATCAGCGGGCGCGGGTACGGACATGAGGGTGGACAATATATGCGAGCGGGCCCGGCACGCCGCGCTTGGTCCGCGGCTCGAGCCGCGGCTCGGCCGCGGTTCGCACACGGGGTGGGCCCGCGATCATCACAGGGTGCTGACAACCCTGAAGAGTCGCGACGTGGATTATTTGGACGCCCTGAAGGGCGCCCTCGGCCCCAGCGCGTCCTGAAGGACGCTGGTGCGCCGCCGTCCTTCAGGACGCCTCGCAGCCGAGGCCGGGCTTCAGCCCGTGCGATCACCGACGTCGCGAACCGACGGCTTCGTCTTGCTCTTTTCGACGACCACAGCATCTACATCGAAGCAGCGGTGCGTAACATGTGCCCCGAGCCGTTCGAAGACTCGATTTCGGACCGTCTGACGATCCTCAGCCGCGTGGAATCGCTCCAGGTCAACACCCTCACGGGCAATGAGATGCTTGAGCGAATGAAGATCGCCGGCCAGAGTCGCGCAACCGGTAGTGCTGACGGCGGTAAGGACGAAATACTTCGTCCCGTTCGGGGTGAAGTCGATGTTCCCCGATTCATCGACGTAGATGCTGAGTACCTGCGGCAACGAACTGAGAAGTTCCTAGACGACCGACGGGGGGAGCGGGCTCCCAAAAAATGACCCGCTCACCTATCCACCTTTCGGTAGAAGAGCCCCATGGGCTCTTATCAGCGAGCGGGTACCTTTTGCCGGACTGAATATAGAACAGGTGTCAAGGCCCAAAAAACGCGGATACATTTCTGCGCCCATGACGTCACCCTTCACTCGGCTCGCCTGGGCGGGTGCAGTGTGCACCTACCTGCTCATCATCCTCGGCGCCGTCGTCCGCATCACCGGCTCGGGACTGGGGTGCGGCGAGCACTGGCCCCTCTGCAACGGCAAGCTGCTCCCGCCGCTCGACGACATCGGCACGCTCATCGAGTGGAACCATCGGCTCGCGGCGGCCGCGGTCTCGGTGTTGGTGATCGCGCTGGCGGGATATGCGTGGCGGCTGAGACGGGAAACGGGAGACGGGACACGGGAAACGACTGACGGACCGATCACCCCCCCATCCGCCCGTCCGCCCGTCCGCCCGTCCGCCGCCGCTTACATCGCCCTCGGCCTGCTCGCGCTCCAAGTCGCGCTCGGCGCCGTGACCGTAAAGCTCGCACTCCCGCCGTGGACCGTGATCCTGCACCTCGGCACGGCGATGCTGCTGCTGGCGACGCTGATAGTGGTGGCGCGGGGGCCCCGGCTGACCCCGGGAGCTGACCGCCTGACGCCGGGACCTGCACCCCTGACCCCGGGCGCAAGCCCGGGGTTGGCGGCGGTTCGGGAATCCCCGGGCTTGCGCGCGGGGTCAGTGCGCGCAGGGTTGATGGGTGTTTGGGGAGCCCCGGGCTTGCGCCCGGGGTTAGTGGCTGTCGTCTTGGGTTTCGTCACCGTGCTGCTCGGCGCGCTGACCGCCAACCTGGGTGCAGCGACCGCGTGCGTCGGCTTCCCCCTGTGTAACGGACAACTGCTCCCCGACGGCAACCCCCTACGGCTCCTCCAGTGGACTCACCGGTTGCTTGCGTACACCCTGTTCGGGTACGTCGTGTGGTGGGCCGTGCGGTCGAGGAGGGGTGGGGTGTGGGCCGTCGCCGTCCTCGTCACCGTCCAGGTCGTCCTCGCTGCGGCGATGGTCCTGCTCGCATTGCCTCGGCCGCTCCAGGCCATGCACGTCGCCATCGGCACCGGTGTGTGGGCCGCGCTTGTGTTGGCGGTAGGGGGCGGTAGGGGGCGGTAGGAGGCGGTAAGGGGCGGTAAGAGGCGGTAAGGGGCGGTAGAGCCTACGAGCGCGCCGGCGCCTCCCCAGCGCGGGAGCGTTGTTTACCTCCCATC
>DATDFP010000354.1:0-31215 GCA_036522535.1 Gemmatimonadales bacterium | reverse complement strand
CTTAGCAAAAAGATATTTCAAAGCAGCATGGTCAGTGTAAACAATCACTTTTGAACCCAACAGATATTGCCTGAATTTATCAAAGGCATAAACAACCGCTAACAACTCCTTCTCGGTAGTTTCATAACTCATCTGTGCAGGGTTCAACACGTGACTAGCATAATAAATAACATGAAGCAGCCTTTCTCTCCGCTGTCCAAGAACAGCCCCTACCGCAATGTCGCTCGCATCGCACCTGATCTCAAAGGGGAAAGAACAATCTGGGGCAATCACAATGGGTGCCGACACTAGTTTATTTTTTAGTGTCTCAAATGCATCGGCACAATCTTTGTCGAATACAAAAGTCTTGTCTTTAACCAACAAGGTAGTCAAAGGTTTGGCTATTTTCGAAAAATCTCTTATGAACCTACGGTAGAACCCCGCATGGCCTAAGAAACTCCGAATACCTTTCTCATTCACAGGTGGTGGTAATTTTGAGATAACCTCCACTTTGGCTTGATCGACTTCGATCCCCTTGTGAGAAATCTTGTGACCAAGAACAATGCCTTCTCGTACCATAAAATGGCACTTTTCCCAGTTTAGGATCAGATTGCTTTCTTGACATCGCTGCAAAACAAGTGAAAGGTTAGCTAGACAGTTATCAAATGAGGATCCAAAAACAGATAAATCGTCCATGAAGACTTCCATATGCTTCTCAAGCATATCAGCAAAAATAGAAGTCATGCATCTTTGAAATGTTGCTGGGGCGTTGCACAACCCGAATGGCATCCTTCGATAAGCAAAGACACCGTAAGGGCAAGTGAAGGCCGTCTTCTCTTGATCCTCTGGTGCAACCGCAATTTGGTTGTACCCGGAGTATCCATCCAGAAAACAATAGTAGGCATGCCCAGCTAACCTTTCTAACATCTGGTCAATGAATGGCAGCGGAAAATGATCTTTTCTTGTGGCTAAATTTAGTCTCCGGTAGTCAATGCACACCCGCCACCCAGTGACCGTTCTAGTTGGGATCAACTCATTCTTTTCATTCACAATTACAGTAGTACCTCCTTTCTTGGGCACCACATGAACGGGACTCACCCCCTGACCTCGTTGGATCCTCACGCCCTGGGCTCCCTTGGGTCCTCACCCCCTGGCCCCCTCTCCGTTCCGGAGAGGGGGAACGACAGCCGGGAGTTCCCCCTCTCCCGAAGGGAGACGGGGTCAGGGGGTGAGGACTCGGGGGTGAGGACCCAAGGGGTGAGGACCCAACGGGAACGGGGGGTGAGGACCTGAGATCGGGCCAGCAAGCGAGGACCTCAGAGCAGGCTAGGCCGTCACCGCGGCGCGAGCGCTCGTCAAGATCAGGGCGAACCGTGTGGCAGTCCGCTTTGAAACGGCGGCTATCGCGGCCCCCCGGGGCCCCTTGCGGGGTTCCCATTCGACGCGTATTTCCTATCCCCGTTGCGCTTCCGTCGCTCCGCAGGTATTCGACCGTCCACCTGTAGGAGAGCACGCGAATGGCACTGGGCCGTCACCTCGTTGCCGCGCTCGTCTGCAGCCCGTCGTGGGCCGTGTCCCTCGCCGCGCAGGACTCGGCCTTCCCCTGCGCCGACACGAAATGACCGTGGATCGAGCGCTGACCCGCCTCGCGTTTTGTGTCCTGCTCGCCGGCTCGTGCCGTTCCAGCTATTCACACCAGGTCACCGGAAGTCCGTACCCTAAGTTGCAACGGCACTCGCCGACTTCCGTCTTCGGTCAGGCTCACGTGACGAATGGTCCGGCTGCCGCCGACCCGGTCTACTTGATTATCCGCAGCGACGACGCGGGGTTCAGTCACAGCGTCAACGTGGCCCTCCAAAGACTCATTGACAGCGGACTCCCCTTGTCCGTGTCGGTGATGTTCGCCTGTCCCTGGTATCAGGAAACCGTGGAGATCCTGAAGCGCCATCCCGCGGTCGCCGTAGGCATCCATTTGACGCTGAACTCGGAGTGGAAGAACTATCGCTGGGGACCCGTATCGGGCCGCGAGGCCGTCCCGACGCTGGTCGATGCGGACGGATACTTTTTCCCGTCCGCCGAGGCCCTTTACACAAACCACCCGAGTTCGCGGGAAATCGAAAAAGAGCTGCGCGCACAGATCGACCGAGCGCTGCGCTCGGGTCTCAAGATCGATTACGTCGATTACCACATGGGCACGGCCGTTCGGTACCCCGAGTTCCGCGAGCTCACCGAGCGGCTCGCGCGCGAGTATGCGTTTGGGATGTCGGGGTATTTCGGAGAGACGATCGACAATCCACAGTATTGGGCGCCCCCGCAGAAAAAAGGAGACAGCCTGGTAGCGTTCATCGATCGGCTGCAGCCGGGGTTCAACGTTGTCGTCACGCACGTCGGGATAGACGGTCCGGAGCTCGGCGCGCTGGAGGACATGAACACCGACCAGCCCCTCGCCGAGATGAGCAAGAATCGTCAGGGAGAGTTGGATGCGCTCACGTCAGAGAGATTCACCGCGGCCATCAAGGCCCGGAACGTTTTCCTCACGACCTATCGCGAGCTGATCGCCAAGCAAGGCCTGAAGGCCATGCGAAGACCCGCAGGATGAGGACGCCGCCATGAGAGACATGCTGCAGCGTACGCGTTTCCTTCGCGAAGTGGGGATGAGTCTGCTGTTGGCCCTGATGTTGTGCGGGCCGGCATTTGCCCAGCAGCAGATCGGGGTGTCTGGTACAGTCACCTCCACAGACGGTGCTCGTCTTCGGGGAGTCACGGTGCACATCCGAGGGACGAATACCAGCACCGTAACGGATGAGGGGGGGAAGTACTCGATAACGGCTCCTTCAGACGGAGTCTTGGTTTTTGGTCGTATCGGCTATCGCGGACTAGGGATCGGCATTAACGGGCGGACGACACTCGATGTCGCCATGGAACCCGCCGTGACCGTGCTGCCGGAGGTGGTCGTTACCGGTTACACGACACAGCGACGGCAAGACATTACAGGCGCCGTTTCCACCGTCGATCTCTTGAGCGTCGACAAGCAGACCTCGGCCAGTGTGCTGCAGCGGCTGGATGGTCGCGTCGCCGGAGTGACGATCGATGCCAGCGGCTCTCCCGGCTCCCGCAGCACCGTCAGGATCCGGGGCGTAAGCTCGTTCCAGAACAATGATCCGCTGTACATCATCGATGGTACGCCCACTCTGGACTCATATCTGAACTGGGTGAATCCAGGCGATATCGGGTCGATACAGGTCCTGAAGGATGCATCGGCGGCTTCCATTTACGGCTCGCGGGCGAGTAACGGCGTCGTCCTTATTGAATCGAAAAAGGGAAGAGTGGGGCCGCGTCAGATTACGCTGGATGTGAGAACGGGCATCGCCAGTCCGGTCAAGGGCTATGACGATTTCCTCACCCTCGATGCGCTGCAGTACTTTCAGGTCGTCAAGCAGTCCTATCTCAACGCCAAGCTGGCGGTACCCACGAACATCTACGGTAACGATACGCTCGGAAACAATCCCTCGATTCCCAAATACATCTGGCCGAACAACTGCACCCCGAACCCCTGCTCGACCTTAGACCAGAGCACGTACCTCTATCCCACCAACCTGATCATGCCCGGCAGCGCCGGGACGAACTGGTGGAAGGCCGTGTTCGCCCCCGCTCCGGTAGCGGACGCGTACCTCGGCGTCTCAGGCGGTGGTGAGGATAACGCCTACCACGTTTCCTTCGACTACTTCCGGCAGGACGGAACGGCCGCGTACAATCGGTATCAGCGCGGGACCGTTCGCGTCAATACCGCATTCACCCTGGACCGGCTGAACGTCGGCGAAAATATCGGGCTCGCGCTCGAGCAGTCGTACGGCGGGATCGCGGACGACCCCGGTGGCTATGCCGAAGACGGCATCCTCGGCAAGAACATCCTGACGCAGCCGGTCATCCCCGTGTTGGACATCGGCGGCCACTTCGCCTCGGGGAAGGCCACCAGACTGGGGAATCAGTCCAATCCCCTCGCGTACGCCTTTAATCACAGGGACGATCGGAACACCAACGGCCGGATCTTCGGGAACGTGTTTGGCGGCCTCGACGTCACGCGCCGGCTCGCGGCGAAAACCAGGTTCGGGTTCAACGTGGGTCAGGGCTCGGTCAGAACCTTCACTCCGACCACGCCGGAGAACAAAGAGCCGGTCACCGCCAGTCAGATCAACCAGGACTTCAGCTCATTCGTGGAGTGGACCTGGAGCAACACGCTGAATTACGTGACCACGCTCAACCGACACAACGTCGCCCTGTTGCTCGGACAGGAAGCGAACCGCAACGCGAGCCGGGGCATCAACGGCAACCTCGCGAACCTGCTCAACACGGGGCTGGACTATCGCTACATCACGGATGCCCTGGGTGACGCCAAAACCAAAAACGTGAACAGCAGGGGGGATATCGGCACGCTGCTGTCCTACTTCGGAAAGGCCGACTACAACTTTGCCGAGCGTTACTACCTGAGCTTCACCCTCCGACGAGACGGCTCCTCGAGGCTGAGCCCGGCTCACCGCTGGGGAACCTTCCCGGCCATCGGCGCGGGGTGGCGCTTGTCCCAGGAATCCTTCCTCTCGGGCAGCGACCTCGTCTCGAACGCCATGCTCCGATTCGGGTGGGGCATCACGGGAAATCAGAACATCCCTTCGGGTCGCGTCAATCCCCAATTCGGCGGCGGAACTGGAGACACCTTCTACGATATCGGTGGAACGGGGGGGACGATTCTGCCGGGCTACAGGCAGACGACACTGGGCAATCCGGACTTGAAGTGGGAAGAGAACAAGTCGGTGAACGTCGGGCTGGATCTCGCGCTGTTCCAGGGCAAGGGGAATTTCAGCGTGGACGTGTACGACAGAAAGACGGACAATCTGCTGTTCCCTCCCGCTCTTCCGGGCACTGCGGGCACGGCAGCCGCCCCCTTCATCAACATTGGCAAGATGAGCAACAAAGGCATTGAGTTTTCCCTCGGCTACTCCGGTACGCTTGGCGAAGGAAAGCTCTGGAACGCCACGTTCACCGGCAGCCATTACAAGAACAAGATCGTGCAGCTCGATGGATCGGCCAAGTATTTCTTCGGTCCGATATACACCCGCGAACAGAATGCCATCATCAACCAGGTGGGCGATCCGATCGGGGCATTCTATGGCCTGGTGGCGGATGGCTACTATCGGGATTCGCTGGACGCTGCCCAATGCGGCACCGGGGACCCGCTCGGGCAATGCTGGGCCGATGGCGCTCGTCCTGGCCGGATCAAGTTCCTGGACGTGAACGGGGACCACCATATCACGTCGGCGGACCGCGCGGTCATCGGCAGTCCCCATCCCGATTTCACGGCCGGACTGGATCTCGGGTTCCGCTGGGGATCGTGGGACTTGAGCGCGACTCTGTTCGGCACGTTCGGCAACCAGATCTTCAACTACCAGAAGTATTGGTACATTTTCCGCGTGTTCGACACCAACGTACGCAGAGACCTGCTGGACAACTCGGTGGTTCTCGATGGTCCTTGTGCCGGTAAGACGTGCCCGGGAGCGGTGACGAACCCGGGCGCGAAGTATCCGCGCCTGGATGTGAGCGATGGCTTCAGCAACCAGTTGAGCAGCTATTACGTCGAGAGCGGAACGTACGTCAGGCTGCGCAATCTGCAAATCGGATTCACGGTGCCGCCGGGAATGATCCGCTGGATACCCGCCGCGAGAGTCTATCTCCAGGCGGAAAACCTGTTCACCATCACGGGGTACTCGGGTCTCGATCCGGCGTTGCCTGCGGCGAACATCTTCGGAGCCGCCGGCGATATCAGAGACCAGTATCGGGGTGTCGATCGGGGTGCGTATCCGGGCAACAGAATGATCAGCGTGGGCATCAGCACCACGCTCTAGGGACGCCCTTTCTCGAGGAACGGACGACGATGAACATGCGCACTGGGCACAGATTGCTGGTCGGGACGGCGTTCCTGATCCTTGTCGGCGGCGTGACGTACAGCTGCAAAGACTTTCTCGACGTCGCACCACAAGGGGCGCTGGATGAAGGGACGCTGTCAAATCAGGCGGGAGTCGAGGGCACCCTCATTGCCGCGTACCGAGCGTTGGACTGGAACAACGGAGTCGGCGGTGCTTGGGGATCCGCAGCGAGCAACTGGGTGTGGGGAAGCGTCACGAGCGATGATGCCCACAAGGGATCCGACGCCAACGATCAGGCCCCCATTGCCGACATCGAGCTCTACAATTGGGGCACCGGGCTCGCCGAGGGTTATCTGAACGACAAGTGGCGCGCCGTGTGGGAAGGGGTGGTCCGCAGCAATGCGAC
Organism: Gemmatimonadales bacterium; assembly: GCA_036522535.1. Taxonomy (GTDB): domain Bacteria; phylum Gemmatimonadota; class Gemmatimonadetes; order Gemmatimonadales; family GWC2-71-9; genus AG12. Next base: position 24,912 of record DATDFP010000354.1, on the reverse strand, counting down.
GTTGCGCCTGCTCAGCAAGGTCAGTGGGATTTCGGCGAGCGACGCGGCCTCGATCAAGGGCGAGGCGCTGTTTCTCCGGGCACACTTTCACTTCGAAGCCTGGCGGATGTGGGGAAACATTCCTTACTACTTCGAGACCGATGCGGATTTCAACAAACCGAATAATCTCGGCGTGGACTCCGTCGCGAAGCTCATCATCAGCGACCTCGACGCGGCCATCGGGTTGCTGCCGGCGACTCCGAGAAACGGGCAGGTGGGACGAGTCACCAAGTGGGCTGCCACAGCCTATAAGGGAAGGGTGCAGGCCTATATCGGCGACTATGCCGGCGCATTGACGACCTTGCGCTCGGTCCAAGCGAGCGGCGTCTATGCGTTGGAAACAAGCTTCGATCACGTCTGGACCGGCTTTCACCAGTTCGCCAACGGCAAGGAAACCATCCTGGCGTATGAGGCCTCCATCAACGATGGAGAGCCCAATGGGAATAATTCCAACTATGGCGAACGGCTCAATTTCCCGTATGTGGACCCGTTCTGCTGCGGCTTTCACCAGCCTTCGCAAAACCTGGTCAATTTCTTCGTCGTAAACGACAGCGGCCTTCCCTTGGCCGTGACGAATCCGGCGTGGAACACGCGGGATACGAGCTTCGCCGCCAATACGACTGTTCCTGTGGATCCGCGGCTGGACTGGACGGCCGGCCGGGATCGCGTGCCGTACAAGGATTGGGGGCTGCACACGCCGAAGTTCATCAGAGATCGATCATACTCCGGTCCGTACAGCCCGAAGAAGAACGTCCATGAAAAGCGCAGTGGCGCTCAGAGTGCCGTCGGTTGGAACTCGTTCCAATTGAATTCCGTGCACATTCACATCTACCGCTATGCGGATGTGCTGTTGCTCCTGGCCGAGGCGGCGGTCGAAACGAACAACCTCGAAGAGGCCCGAGGGATCGTCAATCAGATCCGAGCGCGGGCCGGGCAGACCGCGGAAGGGTGCGGATCGGGGTCCACGGATTCCCTAACGAAGGTGACGTACCCCGGATCGTGGCCCGCCGGATGTGTGGGGGACGACCGGATCGCCGTGCCTTTGGTCCAGGGGGGCAGTCGCGATACCTTGATCACTCCGTATGCGTACTACAAGATCGGACAATACACCACGCCGTGGACCGATCAAGCGTTTGCCCGAAGGGCCGTGCGGTACGAACGCCGGCTGGAGCTGGCGATGGAAGGCCAACGCTTCTTCGACCTGCGACGCACGGCAAGCGCCGATTCGGTGATTACCAACTACCTGGCGGTCGAGAAAAATCGGCTACCCTGGCTGGGGACCGCGGCTCCCTTCACGAGTCGTCATCATCTGTATCCGATCCCTCAGATACAGATCGAGTTGAGCCAGGGCAAATTGACGCAGAATCCCGAGTGGTAGCCGTCGCCACTCCTGTGCCCCTCTCCCTGGGGACCGGTCCTCACCGCCTGTCCCCCTCTCCTTGGGGGATCGGTCCTCACCCCCTGTCCCCCTCTCCCTTCGGGAGAGGGGGAACGTAGTTACCGTCCTGGGATCGCAAACGTTTGGAGCGAATCGCCGTTGTTCGCAACGAGAACGGCCCGCCCTGAGGGCGTCTTGATCAGGGCCAGACCGGTGACGTCCAAGGGCGCCAGAAACCCGCTCTGAACCGCAGGAACCGGCGTGAACCGGCCATGGCCATCGCCCTTGAGCCAGAGGCCGTTGCCGGCATCAGCTCTCGGGGTGTTCGGCTCCGATTGGTAGAGGTTTCCCGCCACGATCAGATCGAGATTGCCATCCCCGTCGACGTCGTGGGCGATGATTCCCTTGATCGGTGATATTTGCGCGAGATTGGGTAACGCGAACGAGGTGAAGGTGCCGTCTCCGTTGTTCTCCAGATAGACGCTCGCGAACGTATCCGTCTGATAATGGAGGGCGCGCCGCAACTGGGGGGCGCCGAACAGCTGCTCGACGGAAGCCGTTGCAAACGATGCGTAGCTCGGGAATCTCACGGCAAGCGGATAAATCTCTCGGCCCAATGGAGCCAAACCGAAGAGGGGGTATTCCGTTCCGTCTATCTCCTGGGTGAGCACGATGTCGGTTGTCCGGTTTCCAGTGAAATCGGCCGCATAGACCCCGAACTTGCCCCGCTGCGACGTCGAGTATGTATTGTTCAGACCCAGATTCCCGGCTACCAGGTCGGGACGGCCGTCGTTGTTGAAGTCGCCCGTGGCGAGACTGTACCACCACCCCCGCATCGGCGGCAGGCCCATGGAAGCCGTCACGTTGTGAAATTGCTTGCCATCGTTGTGGTAGAACTGGAGCGGCATCCATTCCCCAGCCGTGACCAGATCCAATCGCCCGCCGCCGTCGAAGTCGATCCACACCGCGGCGGTGATCATTCCTCCGGGGTGAACGAGCTCCGGAGCAACGTCTTCCGTGACATCCGTGAAGTGGTCCCCGTCATTGCGTAACAGATAGCTGCGCGTCGGGTATGGATAGTTTCGGGGTTCGAGGCGGCCGCCGACGAACAGATCCAATCGGCCATCGCCGGTAAAGTCGCCCGCGGTCACGGTGGCCGTGCTGGTCAGGATCTTCGGCAAGGCCTGGGTATCTCTCACAAACCTGCCGCCTCCCCGGTTGATGTAGAGGCGGTCCTGCAACCACCGCGAACCCGGAGCGAGCGAATACCCGCCGCTCGCCACATACAGGTCCGGCAGCCCGTCCCCGTTGGCGTCGAAGAACAGAGCCCCCCAATCCTCGTAATCCTTGTCGGCTGCCCAGGGTTGACCTCGTGTGGATTCGACGAAACTGCCGTCCTTGCCCTGAATGAACAGCTTGCCCGGGACACCCGCCGCGCCACCTATGAAGACGTCATCCAGGCCGTCGCCGTTCACGTCTGCGACGGCGATGGGAGGGCCTTGCCGGGACGGCTGATACGGCAGGAGCGGTTGTACATCGTAATCGACGGAGCGCGCCGCCTGGTGCTTGTAGGTCAATGCACGCCGCGGGTCCACCGGCTGGAACAACAGGTGTCGGGTGTCAGGTGTCGGCGGTCGGGCGAGGCAGGCTGACACCTGACACCCGGCACCCGACACCTGACGCGTTGCATCCCCCTGTCTCACGGTTACCATCCGATCGACGTCCAGACCAGTCAGTAGTTGCGACCGCCCGTCGGGCCAGATCACTTCCAGACTATCCACGCGCTTGGCATGACCGAGCCCGTAATGAACCCGGTCATCCATGGTGGACATATAACCCCTGTAAGGGGAATGGTAGATGTATTGCTTCTGGCCTCCGGCCGTGAGGATCAGCTTCGATCCGATCCCTCGTTTGTTGGGCGACTCCCCCTCCAGCTTGATCTCTAGATAGTGATGTGCGTCGTCTTTGGGTTGGACGTTCTCGTAGATGAACGCGGGCGCGTCGATGTTATTCACCACGAGATCGAGCCTGCCGTCGTTATCGAGGTCGGCGTAGGCCGCGCCGTACGAAAAGCTCGGGTGATCCATCCCCCATTGTTTCGTTTTGTCGGCAAATGTCAGGTCACCGTTATTCCGGAACACGGCGTTCGGCACCTCGTAACTGTACAACTCTTTCAGGAGCTTCAGCGCTCCTCGACTGTCCCCGGCGCGGCGCGCCCTGAACACGGCCGTCTGGTAATCGAAATCGTTCACCGCCTTGGGATAGCCGTTGGTGATGAAAATGTCCTTGTATCCATCGTTGTCGAAGTCCCCAAACAGGGCGCTCCAGCTCCAGTCCGTGTACGCCACGCCCGCCAGGCGGGCGATTTCGCTGAAGACGACATCGCCGTCTTGGGTGACTCCGTTGCTCAACTGCAGGGAGTTGACGTCGTAGTCGTGGCGAAAACCCTTGCTTGCGAGGTCCGTGAAAGCGCCATACGTCACATGACCGCTCATCCGTTTACGCGCGCTCAGGGCTACCGGCATCATGTCCGTCTGCAGAATGTCCGGCCAGCCGTCATTGTTGAAATCGGCGACATCGACGCCCATGCCGGCAAAACTCGTATGCTTGAGCCATTGGCCGGCCTTATCCGTAAACGTTCCATCCCTGTTGTTGACGTAAAGGACGTCGTTTGGCGTGATGTCGTTCGAGACGTAGATGTCGGGCCACCCGTCTCCATTGATGTCGCAGACGACGACGCCGAGTCCATACCCGAGCTGTCGCAATATCCCCGCTTCCCTGGAGACATTCGTGAACGTGCCGTCACCGTTGTTCCGGTAGAGTTGATTGTAGCTGCGGGCGCTCCCGCCGCGCGCGGTCGCCGGGTGGATGGTGGCTTCACCGCGCGTGAAATCCTCGGGCGAGTTGTTGAGCAGAAACAGGTCGAGGTATCCGTCTCGATTGTAATCGAGGAAGACGGCGTGCGTCGTGAACCCGGTGTCCGCGATCCCGTATTGGGAAGCAACTTCCCTGAAGGTGTGATTGCCGTTGTTGAGGAACAGCAGGTTGGCCCGCTCGGCCGGTTTGGACCATGGGGGTCCGGAAACGGAGACGTAAATGTCCAGATACCCGTCGTTATTGATGTCCACCATCGTGGCGCCGGTGGCCCATCGGTTCGTCGTAAGGCCTGCCGACCGCGTGATGTCCTCGAACCGCATATTCCCCTTGTTCAAGTACAAGCGGCTCGAGACCATGTTGCCCGTAAAGAAAATGTCCGGCAATCCGTCGTTATCGATATCTCCGACGGCCACCCCGGCACCGTTGTACACATACACGTCGGTTTGAGCGTTCAGAGAATCGTTGGTCGCGATGGCATTGGCGAACGTGACCCCCGTTTGGGCCGGGCTCAGGAGCCTGAAGAGGGACGGGGCCCTGGCCGATCGACGGCCACAGCCCAGCACGGCCACGATCGGCACGAGCGTACCGATCGAGCGAAGCGAGAGTCGGAGCATGGGCGGAGAATCTAACGCTCCATGTCTGGGGCGATATCATTCAGTCCATGTCTGAACAGTCTCAACATGCGGCGCTGCGACTCGGTGTTCTCGCTCTCGCGTGCCTGTCGCCGGCAGGCTGCCGTAGGCCGTTTGGGTCCCAGGGAGAACGGCTCGCACATACCTATTGCGCCGCCTGCCACATGTTTCCCCAACCGGCACTGCTGGACAAGAAGACCTGGCGAACCGGCGTCTTGCCACAGATGGCCCTGCGACTGGGCGTGCCTGCGAAGTCGTTGTCCATCGAAATGTCCCGGGACCCGCAGATGATCGTCTTGACCAAAGCGGTGTCGGAACGAGATTGGGAAAAGATTGTCGGGTATTATCTCGAACATGCCCCCGACACGTTGCCACAACAGTCCCTGCCGTCTGAACCGCAGCTTGATCCGCCCCTGTTTTCCGCCGGTCCGCTCATTCCGCGGATGCAGAGCAGCGCCATCATCACGCTGCTCAAGACCGACACCGTCAATGAGCGAATTCTTGCCGGGGAGGCCGGAAGTAACACGTTGCGGGTTTTCGACTTCAACCGCCATCTGAAGGCGTCGCTGACGCTGCACAGCCCTCCGACGGACGTGATTTCCGAGAAAGACCGTCTCCTCGTGCTGGAATCTGGCATGCTCGAGCCCAATGACGAGCCGAAGGGTAGGCTCGTGCAATATGATTTTGCCCGCGACGGGTCGCTCGATTTCAGCAAGATCCTGATCGACTCGCTGTTCCGGCCCGTCTTCGTGAGGCAGTTCGACTTCACGGGAGAGGGCCGGAAGGATTTTGTGATCTGCGAATTCGGCAACAACCGCGGGCGCCTGGCGCTCTATCGAGAGGAGGGCGCGACGTATCGGCGGCACGTTCTCGATGCCTCGCCGGGCGCGATACGGTTCGAAGTCCTCGACCTCACAGGGGACGGATTTCCGGACATCGTGGCGCTGTTCGCGCAGGGCGATGAGCGAATTGTGTTGTTCGCCAATGACGGCTCGGGCGATTTTTCCGGACGGCGCACCGTGTTGGCCCGCTTTCCGCCGATCTATGGCTCGATGTACTTCACCATGCGTGATTTCAACGGCGACGGTAAACCGGATATCCTCTACGTGAACGGCGACAACTTTGACTATTCGCGTGTTCTAAAACCCTACCATGGCATCCGGATCCTGGAAAACGACGGCCACAACAGTTTCACCGAGCGCTACTTTTTTCCCGTGTATGGGGCGGCCCAGGCGGTAGTCGCCGATTTCGACAAAGATGGTGACCTCGACATTCTGACAACGAGCAATTTCGCCGACTCTGCAAGGCATCCCGAGCGGGGCATCATGTACTTCGAAAATGTCGGTGGCTACACATTCAAGCCCTATGCATTTTCCATCGCCGGCGGCAACCAGTGGAACGTGATGGCAACGGCCGATCTCAACCGAGACGGATGGCTTGACGTCATGATCGGCGCCATGGATCTGGAAGACATCGCCAGGATTCAACGGAGAACCCGCGAACCAACGTTGAAAACCGCGGTGGATCCGATCCTGCTCTTCGAGAACAGGATGCAGGCGCTGTCACATGATGGAAAGAGCAGGGTCGGTCCCTGACCGGCGCCGGCACTTCCGTTCTTTCGAAATGCGGATATCATAGCCGGCCGACCATGCGCGTCACCCGCCGCCTCCCCACGTCCGTCGTCGCGCTCGTCGCAGCGCTCGGTTTGGCGGAGGGATGCCGGACCGGCACACCCCGCCGGGCTTCCAGTGCCTCGCCCGCCCGCCCCGCACCCGTCTCGCGCTACGACCCGGCGCACGACCTCGGGCCCCTGTTCCAGGACGTCCAACTCTCGGGGATATTCGCCGACTCGAAGACCTTCGTCGACGCCCGGCCGCTCTTGGCTCCGACCGACATCGCCGCCCGCTACTCAACCGCGCGCGCCCTGCCCGGGTTCAGTCTCCGGGCGTTCGTCGAGCGTTACTTCGAGCTGCCGCAGCCGATGGCAGAGGGCTTCCACACGGACACGTCCCAAACGATGGAACAGCACATCCGCGCGCTCTGGCCCGTGCTCACGCGCGCGCCACCCTCTGAGCCAGCGGACGCGCGGTCGTCGCTGATCCCGCTTCCGAACGCGTACGTCGTCCCGGGCGGCCGGTTCCGGGAGATCTACTACTGGGACTCGTATTTCACGATGCTCGGGCTCATCGCGAGCGGCCGGACCGACCTGGTGCGCAGCATGCTCGACAACTTCGCTTACCTGGTCAGGACCGTGGGTCACATCCCGAACGGCAACCGCACGTACTATCTCAGCCGGAGCCAGCCGCCGTTCTTCGCCGCCATGGTCGGGCTCTACGCCGCCGCCACCGATACCACACAGGCGCTTCGCTACCTCGACGCGCTGGAGGCGGAGCACGCGTTCTGGATGGATGGAGCGGAGCGTCTCGCGGCGGGGCAGGCATACCGTCGCGTCGTGCGGCCGCCCGACGGATCGGTGCTCAACCGCTACTGGGACGACCGCACCGAGCCCAGACCGGAGTCGTACCGCCAGGACTACGAGCTGGGACAGACGCTCCCCGAAGCCCAGCGCGAGGCGTTCTACCGAAACGTCCGGGCCACGGCCGAAAGCGGCTGGGATTTCTCGAGCCGCTGGATGCGTGACCCGAAGGATCTGCGGACGCTGGAAACCACGGAGTTGATCCCGGTCGACCTCAACAGCCTGCTCTATCATGCCGAGCGCACGATCGCCGCGCTGCGGGCCTTCCGCGGGCGGCCGGGCGACGCGGAGGTCGCCGGGCGCTTCGCCCGAGCTGCCGGCGAGCGCCTTCAGGCGCTGCTCGCACTCGCCTACGACCCCATCACCGGATTCTTTTACGACGTGCGCTGGAGGAGCGGCGAGCGCGTCGACGACCGCCCGACCCTTGCGGCCGCGGCCCCGCTCTATTTCGGACTGGCCACGGCCGAGCAGGGCCGCAGGGTCGCCGCGCGCCTCGGGCGGGAGTTCTTGCGGGCCGGCGGGTTCGTGACGACCCTGATCGCTTCCGGTCAACAGTGGGACGCGCCCAACGGCTGGCCGCCCCTGGAGTGGCTGGCGATCGAGGGGGTGCGCCGTTACGGCGCCGCGGACCTGGCTGATGCCGCTCGCGAGCACTGGCTCGCCCTGAACCGGCGGACGTATGAGGTGACGGGCAAGATGGTCGAGAAGTACGACGTGGTCGACCTGGGCGCCCGAGCCGGCGGCGGAGAATACCCGACGCAAGACGGGTTCGGGTGGTCCAACGGCGTAGCGCTGGCGCTCTCGGCGCAGAGGTGAGCTCGACTCGTTCTTCGAACGCCTCCCCAGCTTAGATTTGCCTGCGCGTGGGCGTAGGCCGAGGGCCCCGCAGGGGCCGTCCCAGGGGCGGCCCGGCGTGGTTGTCGATTACGAGCCCCGGAGGGGATGCTGCCTCGCGCGCTCCCACATCGTCAGAAGGGATGGCCTATGGGTGGGATGCGCTCATACCGCTGGACGAGGGACGTCCTGTGCGCGAGCCTCCTCGGGGGCGCACTTCTGGCGTGCCGGGCCCGCCCCCGCTCGAGTGAGGATCCCTTCCTCACCACACGCGCGCCCGTGGCGCGCCTCGACTCCGTGCTCCAGGCGGCCGAAACGGTACGGTTGCGCCTCGCCGACGCGCGCACGCTGCTCGGCGTCGTCGCGGAGACCGGGTTCGCCGCGAGGCTGCCTCACGACACGATGACGATCGCGGAGATACTGGTGTGGGGCCGCGCCGACCGCGCGCGCAAGGACAGCCTGGACGCCGTGAGCGCGGCGGCGGAGCGGACGCGCCGGGACGAGCGCATGCGGCAGCTCGACTCACTCCTCGCCGTCACCGTCGTCAACAAGAGCTACCTGCCGAAGGACCCGGACGCGGAGCGCTACCAGGATTACATCTCGCTGACGTTCGCGTATCGGAACAGGGGGACGAAGGCGATCCGCGCCTTCGAGGGCGACGTGACTTTCCTCGACGCCTTCGGGGACACCATTTACAGCGCGCATCTCAAGGTGGACGAGCCGATCCCGCCCGGGCGGGTGCGGCAGGAGCCGGACCGGATCATCAAGTACAACCCGCTCAGGGTCGCGCACCAGCGGCTGCGCAACACCGCGCTGAGCAAGATGAAAGTGGTCTGGCAACCGAGCGAGGTAATCTTCGCAGACGGCACGCGGTTGAGCCTCACGGCGGATCGAGAGACCCCGTAGGGCGGTCCGCACCCAAAGATCGGTCCCGCCGACACCTCCCCGTCGAAGGGACCGGTCCCATTTCCAACCTTGAGGCGTATTCCGGTCCGCCCCGCACACGGACAGTTTGCTCTCAGCAGCCGGTCGACGTCGATCACACTCGGCTCAGGCCCCCCCTCCGCGCGCCGGGGGAGAGCCGGCCGGCCGACCATCGGGCACTCAGGCTATGAGCCTTCAAGGACCCCATCGAAGTGACCGCAAGGCCCCTGAAGGGCTGGGGCAAGGGCGGCACGAGCGGGAATGCCCGAGGCATTGGACGACGGCGGAGCTGGCACCGTGCATCTGCACGAAGCTCGTCGTCCTGACGACCGCGCTGGGGGAGCTGAACCACTTGCGTTCGCTGTCCCAGGAGAACAGCCGGAAGCTCGGGCGCATCGCTCGCATTCTGCACGAAAAGGGGGACCGACCATGACCGCAGTGGCCCCGTGGCTCACCGCGACCGTGTACTTCGTCGATTTGGACAGACTCCCGAGGGACGTGCGGCTCGAGGTCCGAACCGCGGGACGCCTGGTGGTCGCGACCGCATACGAGGCGGTGGCGTCGTACGCGTTCTCCTACGCGCAGGCGGCCCGGGGAACGGTCCCCCTGTTGGAGGACCTGTTCGCGAAGCACCAGAACCTCGACCAGCCCTGGAACCCCCAGCCCCGGCAGCGGTGGCACACCCGGCCGATGAGCATCGGCGACCTCGTCGCGCTCACCCTGTCCGACTATCCACCCAAGTGGTGGGTGTGCGAAGCGATGGGGTTCCGGCTGCTGCAGGAGCACGAGCGGAGCCGCCTGACATCCCATTTCTATCGCCATGCGCGTCGGAACGGTGGATCCCATGAAGCCGCCTAGCCTGCGCGCACCCCGCACGGGATTCACGCTCGTGGAGGTCATCGTCGCCCTGGTGATCTTCGCCGTGGGACTGATGGGGCTGATGGGTACGTCGATGCTGGCGACGCGCATGATCGTCCACAGCCAGCAGACGTCGATCGGCGTGGCGTTCGCGAAGCGAACGCTGGACAGCCTAAGGGTCGCCGGATGCGCGGCCCCGCTCAACGGCTCCGCAACGCTGAAGCGGGGGACGACGACGGTCGACTCGTTGTCCTGGACGTTCACCGCTCAGGCCTCGGGCACCGGGATAGGCCCGGCGTCGCAGAGCGTTCGGCTGATTCTCAAATCCCTGGTCGCCCCGAATCACTGGCGCGCCGGGCTCTACGAGACGGAGCTCTCATGTCTCGTCTGAGCGCCCGAGGGTTCACCGTGGTGGAGCTGATGGTGGCCCTGCTCATGCTGGGCATTACGCTCACCGCGGTCGTCCAGGCCTTCGCAAGCCACCAGCGCACGTTCAGCGCCCAGGCCCAGCGTATCGGCGTCCAGCAAAATCTGCGCACAGGCCTGGCGGTGCTGCCGGCGGAGCTGCGGGCCCTGAACGCAAGGGAGGGCGACATCCTGAAGATGTCGGACTCGTCCATCACGATTCGGGCGCTCCGGCAGCTGGCGATTCTGTGTCAGGTGCCGGTGCTCGGCGGTGCGAGCGTGACGCTCACGGTGCGACAGAGGCCGATCTATGGCGTGCCCGACACCACGAAGGTCTTCGACAATACAAAGGACGGCGTATACGTCTTCTACGAGGGGGACGAGAGTGTCCGCACCGACGATGCCTGGGTGCTGGGCAAGATCACGTCGGCGCCCGTCAATAGCGCAAAATGCTCGGACGGGAAGGCCGCATACTCCTTCACGACCACGCTCACGTTCGGGGCGCTGCCGGCGGTCACCGGCGCCATCGCGAGCGGTGCGCCCGTGCGAGGCTACCGGCAGATCACGTACGGGGTGTTTCAGTACACGGACGGCCGATGGTATGTGGGGGTGAAGGATTCGTCCGCCGCCATGACGCCGCTGATCGGGCCGCTCCTGGGCAAAGGATTGAAGTTCACCTACTACGACGCGAACAATGTCGTCACCACCGATTCGTCCAAAGTCGCGCGCATCGGTATCAGTCTCGTCGCGCAGACCACGACCGTCGTGCGCCAGGCGAACATGGGCTCGCCGGCGTACAAGATAGACAGCGTTTCCACTCACACTACGCTACGGAACAACCCCAGATGGTGAAGAACGAAGGCGGGATCGCGCTCGCGACGACGCTCGTCATCATGACCGTCGTCAGTGGGCTGATTGCAGGCATCGTTTTCGTGAGCACCCAGGAGCAACGGGTGGCCGACAACACGCGCAACGCCGAGCAGGCGTTTGGAGCGGCGGAGACCGGGGTCTACGAAGTGCTGCGCACCTGGTCGCCCACCAAGATGAGCATTCACGGCCTCGTCGGCACGGACTCCATTCCCGTCGCGGACTCGCTCTCCCCGCAGAAATCGGGACGGTACAGCGGGACGGTCTACAGGCTCACCAACGACATGTACCTGATCGACGTGACCGGCAGGGATTCGGTGGGGCTGCGCTCGACCGCCCGCGGCGACGTGCCGGGGCGGTCGCGGCAAGGGTTGCTGGTGCGGATTCGCTCCATCTCGTTTCCAGCGCCGCCCGGAAAAGCGGCGCTGACGGTCGGCGATTCCGGGGTCAAGGTCAACGGCTCCTCCTATGTGAACGGGCACGACTCCATTCCGCCGACCTGGACAGGGTGTCCGCCCCCCGATTCCGCCATCGGAGTTCTGTCCTCGGGGACGATCAACACCAAGAACGGAAACAAGGGTGGCATCCAGGGCGCGCCCGCGACGGACAGCACGCCGCAGCTCGTGGACTCCAACTTCACGGTCTTCGGCGGCGCGACCTATAGCCAGCTCGCGAGCGCTGCCAGCATCACGCTCCCCTCGGGCTCGTACAGCCCGGCACCCGTCGTCACCAACGGGGTCTGTGATGTCAGCAACACGCTCAATTGGGGTGACGGCGTCCACACGCAGCCGTGCGGAGGCTATTACCCCATCGTCCATATCACGGGCGACGCGACCGTGACGGGGACGGGGCAAGGCATCCTGTTGATCGACGGCGATCTGAACTTGGGCGGCAACCTCCAGTGGTTCGGCGTGCTGATCGTGCAAGGCGCGATGAAGGCGGCCGGCGGCGGGAAGGTAGGTGCGAACGTATGGGGGATCGGGCTCATTCGGGGCGGGCTCGACGAGACTAAGATCAACGGCAACATCACCTTCCAGTATTCCAAGTGCGGGCTCACCCAGGCGCTCAATGGCACGAGCATCGTCTCGGTGTCTCGATCCCGCGCCTGGTCACAGCTCTATTGAACCGGCGGTCGCTCCGGGCTCGTCACCTTGGTGGCGAGCGCCCGCTCGAGGTTCGAGCGGTTCACAAGGAGGTGGTTGGGCGGCTCGTTCGGGCGGCCTCCCTCCAGGACCACGACCGGCGCGCCGGGAAACCAGAGCGCGGTCACCCCGGTATCGGCGGGACGAACGTCCCACTCGCTGCCGTCGTCGAGCATGAGCAAGCCCCCGTGCATCTTCACGTCACGCACCCAGTGGGTTACTTCCTCACCGGACGGGCAAGGACGCTCCTGCGCCCGCACGACCGCCGGGAGCAACACCGCCGCGAGGCCCGTCGCTAGCACCGCTAACAGAGCACGCACGCTGCACCCCCATCTTAGCCGCTTAGCCCCTTCGCCTCTTAGCCCCTTAGCCCCTTAGCCCCTTCTGTAGATAATAGCCGTCTGTCCCGCCGCACGGGCGTGGCTCTAGAGGCCGTTGCGTAACGGATTTGCGGTGCGCTGGCCACAAGGAAAGGCCCGCCGTACGAGGGCGTGCCGCCGCCAAGCTTGTAACATATTGATTCCCAATGCAATAGCTACGTGCCACTTTCCGGTGCGATGGTGTCAAACTTGCTAACATCCCCCGTTAGACCACCTCCCGCCGGGTCCGTCACATTGCCGAAGATCGTCCGCGTGTTCCTGCTGGAAGACAACCGCCTGCTCGGTGATGGCATCGCTGCCATGCTCCGCGGGCAGCGGGACCTCAAGGTCATGGTGTCCGCGAAGGGCGTCGACCCGCTGCGACAGGCACGGGAGACCAAGCCCGACATCGTGCTCCTGGCCGCGGGCTTCGGAGACAACCACAGCGCCTGCCTGGCAGCGACCTTGAGGGAAGCCGCGCCTGAGGCCAAGGTGGTCGTGATGGGTCTTCTCCCGGTGCAAGAAGACATCCTGGAGTTAGTGAGAGCCGGGGTCTCGGGCTTCGTCCTCAAAGATGCCACACTCACTGAGCTCGTCGGGACGATTCGAACCGTGGCGGCGGGCGCAAAGGTCCTCCCACACTCTCTTGCGGGCATGCTCTTTACGGACATTGCGACCCGAACGGCCAAGCGCCGTGCGCCGGAGGTGACGGAATCCGAGCGGTTGACCCAGCGGGAGCGCCAAGTCATCGATCTGATTTCGGACGGGCTGAGCAACAAGGAAATCGCCCAGGGCCTCTGCATTGCTACGAGCACGGTCAAGGGCCACGTGCACAGCATCCTGGAGAAGCTGGCTTTGCGCACCCGGTTGCAGATCGCCGCGTACGCGCGCAACGGCTACCGCGCAACCCGCTCCGCGCCGTCCTCCCCCGTCACCCCGGTTCCCCCGGTCCCCCCCGTCCCCCCTCGCGTGCTCCGCATCGAGCGCCACGCCCCACCCGATCGGCGCCGCACCATTGACGGGTGACCGGCCTGACGACAGCATATAAAGCGCGATCAGGCGAGGTGTCTTGATGCCGCAGGTTCAGTGGGCCCGTCTCCAAACGGACGTGAAGTGTACTTTGCGTCGCGGCGCATGGTACCGGATCTTGAAGCTCACCTCGGCGGACGCCGTGGTCGACGTCAAGGGGAAGCCGGTGTCCATCCCCCGGAGCACCCTCCAAGTCTCCGCCACGCCGGGCTCGCGGTGGACCGTCGTCCCGCGCCCCAAGGACGCGCTGCGGCTTCCGGCCGGGTGGGGCCCGAGGTACGCGGTCTGTCCCAACTGCCGCAACCGCGCCTCCCTCAAGGGGGACCCGGCGAGATTGCGGTGCGACCGCTGCAACGGCCTCTTCGAAGTCGCCTGGAACGAACCCTACCTCGCGGCCGGCTGAGCCGTAAGCGGTGAGCGGTAAGCGGGAGCATTACTGGAGACCGCTCACCGCTTACGGCGTACCGCTCATTTAGAAGATGGTGAATGGAGAGCTAGTCGCCGAGGCGGCGCCGGCCGTGGTGGTGGCGGTGAGCGTGTAGCCGACGCCCGGCTTGTCGATGCGTAGGGAGTCGAAGACCGCCAGACCACCTGATGCGGCGACTGTGGTGACGCCGCTCAGCGTCCCGCCGCCGGGGTTGGTGCCAATCGCGATCGTGACGTTCGAGTTGAAGCCCGTGAGCACGTTGCCGAGCGTGTCTTGGGCGATGATCTGGATGGCGGGGGTGATGGGCGCCCCGGCTGCAGCGCCGGCAGGTTGAGTGAGAAACGCCAGCAGGGCGGCGTTCGAGCCGACGCTCCCGGACGTCGTAATGACCCCGAAGCCGTTCACGGTCGGCTCACAGGCGGCGGCAACGACAATGAGCGCGAATCCGCTCAGTTTGGGCAGACGCATGGAATGACCCTCCATTTTACACACTACGCGCCGTGATGGCCGGGCGTTCGGTCCCGTCAAGCCTTGGCGCTGTGGTAGAACGTTCCGTAAGACACTAGCGCCCGCGCGACCCCTTTGTCCACCTCTCCCGCAATGTACTCGGCGAGATCCCCGACCCGGTTCACGATCGCTGCCGCGCCAGCGGGTGTGTCACCGGGCTTGAGGCCCCGGTAGTGGTCGGTCAGACCGGCGCCGACGGCCTCGAGCGCCCATGGCTTCATCTCGACGGTGGCCTTCGTGACAATGACCGCGCGTACGGTGCCTTGCGGCGTGAAACCGACGGCCACCTCGATCGGCCCGTGCGGGGTGTCAACGCGCACGAACTCGAGCGTGCCGACCACCGCCGGGCCGCTCTTACCGCCGTAGAACGTCAGCACGCCGTCCTCCGGGCTCCAGTCCACCGCCAGGTGGAGGCGGTGGGCGTCGGCGTTGCTGAGGTGGACTTCGCGCGCGAAGTAGGCCTCCGCCCCCGGCAGCAGGGCTTGCACCGCGTCGGGACGCTTGACGAGCACCACCACCGGAGTGATGTGCAGGACGGCGGCGATGGCCGCCGTGCGAATCAGCGGGTTCATTGGTCAGCTCCTCTCATGTGAAAACCACATCTGCCGGACCGCCGTCGCGGCGACGACGAGGTAGCCCGCGCCCATCGCCCACCCCCCGATCAACGTGACGATGGCGAAGCGCGGTGAAGCAAACTTGGTGAGCCACATCCCGGCAAAGTCGAGCCACGGCGCGGCGAACAGCAACGTGATCAGCGCAAATGCCCAACCCCGCTTGAGAGCGAGGCCGGCCACGACGACGGACAAGGCGGCCGCCATCAGCCCGTACACTGGCACGTGCACGTGCGTGTCCTGGATGAGCAGGTTGGTGTCGACGGCATGGACCTCGGGTTGGGCAAAGTCCGCCATCGTCATGGGATGCTCCACGACCATCGTGCTGTCGGGCGGCATCGCCATCGGCATCTCCCGACCGGCGTAGGTCGCCGCGACCCGCTGGGGCGTGAACCCCGCGTACAGCGAGACCATCAGCGCGCCGAACACGTAGGACAGGCCGAACGTCGCGAGCAGGCACGTGACGAGCCATTTGATGCGGGCGTCCGCGCGGCGCAAGTCGTACAACATCGAGTCCCCCGCCTAGAAGATGTACACGAGCTCGAGGACGGCTTTTGTATCCGAGCCCTGGAGCGCCCCGGTCGCGTCGGGGAAGGACGGCTGGGTGGACCAGTCCGCACGGAGCGCGCCCCGCAGCGCGATCTGCGGCAAGTGGAACCGCGTATGCTCGATGTTGCTGAAGATCCCTTCGCGCGCGCTGCTGAAGTACCACATCGGACCTACCGTGACCGATCGGAGGATCTGAGGGGTTCCAGTAAGGAGGCCATCGGTGTCTTCCATCTGGTCGTACCGCGCCGTGAGCCCGAGGCCGTGGGTCAGCCGCAGGAACACCGTCGCGGCGCCACCCCGCCACGACAATCCAGGGCCGAAGGGGTTTTGCTCCCGCCCGAGGTTGAGCTCGGCGCCGAGGATCACCCGCCCGCGGTCGACGGTGAGGTCGCTGGACAGGAGCGAGCGCTGGTGCGCGTCGGTGGAATCCCGCTCCGGTCCGTAGACGCCCGTGACCCCCAGTGTCACCCAGGGAATGGGGATCCACTGGGCCCGCGCCAGGGCGGTCTTCCCCCGATTGTTGTCCACCGTGACGTCCCACCCGTTGGCGGCGACCGCCCAGAGGTCGAGTCGCGGGGAGGCGGCGAAGTGCACTTGCACGCCGGTCAGCTTGCTCGGCCGCGCGTACGCGAAGTTGAACGAATTGGTCGCGATGAGATTCAGCGGCTCGTCGTCGCGCTCGAACCCGATGGGCGCATCGAGCCGGCCGAACGCCAGCGTCCAGCGGTTCGCCCGTTGCGGAGTCCAGCTCACAAGCAGGTTGTCGATCTCCGTGGCCGACTCGCCGCCTTCGAGCGCCGTCGTCAGCTGCGCGAACAGGTAGGCCTCCCCGACGGGCTTAAACACACTCAGGCCAATCTTGCCGGCGCTGAAGGTGTTGGCGCGGGCGACCCGATCGTAGTCGGCCCGGCCCACCGCGAAGCCCGTGACGACGGCGGGCTGCGGCTCTTCGAATGTCACCTCTCGCTCCTGCGCGGCTAGGCGGAATGCCAAGCCGCAGAGCGCGACGCCGCACAGCGCGCTGCGCATGAGATGCCTCCGAATTGTGAGGGTTAACGGGTCAGGTCAGGCGAGCCCGTTCGGAGGACGCGCTTGGGGAGAGCGGGACGGCGAGGGGGGAAGGGGAACGGGAGAAGGGCGCGGTTGTACCTGAACGGCCATCGTCACAACCGGCGGGACGACGAGAGGCGCGGGCAACGCGGCCGACACGGCCAGGTCGGATCCGCCGGTCATTTGGTCGCAGAAGCAGGGGCCGTCCCCAGGCACTCCGTGATGGTGGCCCGTGTGCGCGGCCGTCATCTGATGGTGGCAGGCGAGGCCCGCCACGAGCGAAGAACCCGGACCGGCGACGAGCCAGCAGCCGCCGGAAATGAGCAGAATGGCGAGACCCGCGACACGTCGCATCCTCTTCAAGTCTAGGGTCGCGCGTTCGGCTGGCGCAACCCCGCCCAAGTCGTATAGACTGGAGCCGGTACGACTGCGGGTCGAGGGCCGGAGTCACCCGGTCACAGCCAGTTTCGCGGAGGACGGGAGCATGGGCGAGCGCATCGACTACCGCGAGGGCCGTTGGGTGGTGCCCGATTGCCCCACCATCCCCTTCATCGAGGGGGACGGGACCGGTCCCGACATCTGGCGGGCCGCGCGGCGCGTGTTCGACGCCGCCGTCGCCAAGGCCTCGGGCGGCAGGCGGCGGGTCGAGTGGCTGGAGGTGCTCGCCGGCGAGAAGGCGTTCCGCCAGGCCGGGAGCTGGCTCCCCGAAGCCACGCTGGAGACGATCCGGCAGTACCGAGTGGCGATCAAGGGCCCTCTCACGACGCCCGTCGGGGGAGGGATCCGCTCGCTCAACGTGGCGCTGCGCCAGATCCTCGATCTCTACGCGTGTGTGCGGCCGGTACGCTACTTCGAGGGCGTGCCGAGTCCGATGCGGGAGCCCCAGAAGCTGAACGTCGTGATCTTCCGCGAGAACATCGAGGACGTGTACTCGGGGATCGAGTACCAGGCCCGGAGCTCCGAGGCGGATGCGCTGATCGCGTTCCTGGCCGAGCGCTTCGGTGCGAAGATCCGTCCGGGGAGCGCCATCGGGATCAAGCCGATATCCGAGTTCGGCACGCAACGCCTGGTCGCGAAGGCGATCCAGCACGCGATCCGCGCGGGGTTGCCGTCGGTGACCCTCGTGCACAAGGGCAACATCATGAAGTTCACCGAGGGCGGCTTCCGGGAGTGGGGCTACGCCGTCGCGCGCGAGCGGTTCGGCGCCAACACGCAGCCGGAGAGCGAGGCCGGCGCCGGTGGGAGCGCCAGGGTTGGGGGAGCCAATGGGCGAGTGGTGATCAAGGACCGGATCACGGACGCGATGTTCGCGCAGCTCGTGCTGCGCCCCGAGGAGTATTCGGTGATCGCGGCGCCCAACCTGAACGGCGATCTTCTATCCGACGCCGCGGCCGCGCAGGTCGGCGGCCTCGGGCTCGCACCGGGCGGCAACGTCGGTGACGGTTATGCCGTGTACGAGGCGACCCATGGTACCGCGCCGAAGTATGCCGGCCTCGACAAGGTCAATCCCTCGAGCCTGATCCTGTCCGGGGCGATGATGTTCGAGGAGCTCGGCTGGAACGACGTGGCCGACGCGATCACGCGTGGCATCGCGGGCGCCATCAAGTCCCGTCGCGTCACCTACGATCTCGCGCGCCTCATGCCCGAAGCCACCGAGGTCTCGACCTCCGCCTTCGCCGGCGCCATTATCGAGCATGTCTGACATCACCAGCAGCGTCGCGATCTCGCCACTCGCCGAGCTCGAAACCCCGTTGCTTGCCCTGGCGCTGGCCCAGGGCTCCACCCTACCGGCGTCGCTCACCGAGCTCGACCGCGTGGCGGGCGGGTTTCTCGACCGCGCCGTCACGAGCGGCGACTTCAAAGGAAAGCGGGACGAAGCGCTCCTGCTCTATCCCGGCGGAGGCGAGGCGCAGCGCATCCTGCTCGTGGGTCTCGGCAAGGCCGGCGAGGTCACCCGCTCGAGCATTCGCCGGGCGGCGGCGGTCGCGGCGAAGCGCGCGCGCGCTCTCGGCGCGAAGCAATTCGCGTTTGCGGTGGCCGCGGAGGCGCGAAACGGGGTTGCGCCGAAGGAGCTGGGACAGGTTGTCGCCGAGGGCGCGGGCCAGGGCGCCTGGGCGTTCACCGCGCTCAAGGCGTCCCCCGACGAGCCGAGACCCGAGGTGGAATCCGTCGCCATCGCGTGCGATTCCAGGGAAGCGAACGACGTCACGGCCGGCCGGCGGGTGGGCGACGCGATCGCGGCGGGGCACCGCCTCGCGCGCGATCTCCAAATGCAGCCGGGCAACGTGTGCACTCCGAGCTACCTCGCCGACCAGGCGAAGCAGCTCGCCGCCGCGCACGGCTTCACGGTGACCGTGCTCGACCGGGCCGCGATACGCCAGGAAGCGATGGGAGCGCTGCTCGCCGTCGCCCAGGGGAGCGCGCAGGAGCCGCGCTTCATCGTCCTCGAATACACGGCCGCCGGCGACGCCGCGCCGGTCGGACTCGTCGGCAAGGGCGTGACCTTCGACTCGGGCGGCATCTCCATCAAGCCGGCCCAGAACATGGAGGAGATGAAGTTCGACATGTCCGGCGCCGCCGCGGTGCTCGGCACCTTCGAGATGCTGGGACGGCTGAAACCGAAGGTCAACGTCGTCGGCCTGATCCCCGCAACGGAGAACCTCCCCTCCGGCACCGCGGTGAAACCGGGTGACGTGGTGAAGAGCCACCTGGGCAAGACCATCGAGATCATCAACACCGACGCCGAAGGCCGGCTGATCCTGTGCGACGCCCTGTCGTACGTGCGCCGCTTCAAGCCCGCCGCGGTGCTCGACGCGGCCACGCTCACGGGCGCCGTGGTCGTGGCGCTCGGACACGCGGCGATCGGGTTGATGGGAAACGACGACGCCCTGATCGGCGAAGTGCGCGAGGCGGGCGAGCGCGCGGGCGAGCGCTGCTGGCCCCTGCCGCTGTGGGACGACTACCGCGACCTGCTCAAGTCCGACATCGCCGACGTCAAGAACTCAGGGGGCCGCGGGGCCGGCGCCATCGCCGGCGGATGGTTCCTCCGCGAGTTCGTGAACGGCTATCCCTGGGCGCACCTCGACATCGCCGGCACCGCCTACACCGAGGGCGAAGGGCCCTCCCAGGCGAAGGGCCCCACCGCCGCCGGAGTTCGGCTCTTCAGCGAATTCGTCCTCAAGCGCGCCGCGGCGTGACGCGCGGCTGTCTCTGCGCGGTCGCACTGCTTGCGGTCGCCGGGACGGCCGTCGCGCAGGTGGATACGACGGCCCGGCGCGACACCACGGCCCGGCGCGATACCACGACGCGCCGCGACACGACCGCGCGCGATACCGCACCCGCCTACCTCCCCGTGTTCGCGCCGGCGTCCCCGGAGGGGCCGCTGCCGCGAGGATCGCGGTATTCGTTTACGGTCGACTCGTTCGCGCTGTCCGGCATCCAGACGCTGAGCGACCTGCTCGCGCGTATCCCCGGCGTCTACGTCGCGCGGGGCGGTATTTACGGCCAAGCGGAGATCGCGCTGTATGGGGGCCGCGGGCCGGCGGCGCTCGAGGTGTACTGGGACGGCGTCCCATACCTGCCGATCGGCCGGGACTCCGTCTATCTCGACCCGGCCCGCATCCCGCTCGCGCCGCTCGAGCGCGTGGACGTGATCGTGCTCCCGGCGTCGCTGCGCGTCTATCTGGTCACGGTCCGCCACCGGTCCACCCAAGCCTCCACGCTCATCCGGGTCACGACCGGGCAGGTGCGGACCGCCGGATACCGCGGTTGGTTCCTCAAGCGATGGCGCTCGGGGCTGGGCCTCTCGCTCGCCGCCGACTACAACAACAACGACGGCATCTCGGGCAGCTCGAGCACGGCGTTCCACAGCGTCGATCTCTGGCTCAAGGCGGAGTATCTGCGCAGCGGGCGGCTCGGCGCGTCGTACCAGGTCTTGAGCTCGACCTGGACCCGCAGCCCCTCGGACGCGCCGGGGCTCGTCGACCGCTTCCCGTTCGAGCGGCGTGACGCGGTACTGCGCGCCTTCGCCGCCGCGCGGCCCGACGGCCTCGGCCCGCGCATTGAGCTCACGCTCGCGTCGGCCACGAACAGCAAGGATACCGCCGTGACGGGCCGTTCGCTCTCCCAGCGGATCCTGACGCTGAGCAGCGCGGGGGCGCACGCCCAGGCACGCCTCACGGCGCGCGTGCAGGACGACGACCGGCCGTGGCAGCTCGAGGCGCAAGCGGCATGGCGCCCGGTCCGAGGCCTCACCCTGGCCGCGGATGGCCGGCACGCGGCGTACAGCGGCTCCCGCAAGGGGGACCGCGCTCATCTCGCCGCCGGGCTCGCGCTGCCGCTCGGATTCTCGGCCCACGGCGATCTCGCCTGGGCCCACGACCTCCAGGATCCTCTGGTCGCGAGCGACACCGCGCAGAAGGTCACGGACTACTCAGGCGCCCTGCGCTGGGACCGCAGCCGCGCCGCGATCGAAGTCGGCGGGGCGCGCCGGGACCCCTTCGAGCCGATCAGCCACCCGAGCGGGCTCAAGCCGCTCGTGGGGCTCGCCCCGACGCAGCGCACGCGGTATCTCACGGTACACGCGAGCACAGAGCCGCTTCCCGGGCTCTTCTTCTCCGGGTGGTACTTCAATCCGCTGGTCCAAGGCGGCAACGACTTCGAGCCGCCGTACCACGCGCGCCTGTCGGCGACGTTCTATACCAAGTTCTGGCGGGTGTATCGCAGCGGGATCTTCGCCCTGCGTCTCGAGCTCGCGGCGGAGTCGTGGACTCGCGGCACCGCAGGCGTAGACAGCCTGGGCCAAGCCGTGCTCCTGCCCGGAGCGACGTTCCTGGAGTCGAACCTCGAGATCCGGGTGGCAGGCGTTACCATCTATTGGATCCAACGCAACACGAACGGGTTCCGGGGAAGCTACGTGCCCGGACTGGACTACCCCCGGCGCTTTCAATTCTATGGCGTGCGCTGGGTGTTCACGGATTAGGTCCTCACCCCCTGTCCCCCTCTCCCTTGGGGAGAGGGGGCACCACCATCGATCTTCGTTCCCCCGTGAGGTCCTCACCCCCTGTCACCTCTGAGAGGGGGGGCACGACGCATCGCTCTTCGTTCCCCGTGAGGTCCTCACCCCCTGTCCCCCTCTCAGTTCGGGAGAGGGGGCACGACCATCGATCTTCGTTCCCCCTCTCCGGAACGGAGAGGGGGTCAGGGGGTGAGGACCCAAAGCACGGAGTGGGGGTCACGGGGTGAGGACCCAAACCACGGAGTGGGGGTCAGGGGTGAGGACCCAAACCACGGAGTGGGGGCCAGGGGTGGGGACCACCGTTGACCTAAGTTCTTCTTAGGGCTATTGTTAAGGTTCTGTGCCGCGCAGCATGACTGGTTTCGGCTCCGCCGACGGAGCGGTCGTCGACGGGCGGGTGCGCGTCGAGATCCGCACCGTAAACCACCGGTATTTCAACCCGCAGTTCAAGCTCCCCTCCGAGCTCGCCGGCGTCGAAGGGCAGCTACGCGATCGTCTGCGGCAGCTGCTCGAGCGCGGGCACATCGTGGTCTCCGTACGGTGGCTCGAGCCACCGAGCTCTGAGAGCGCGATCGCCGTAGACCTGGCGCGCGCCCGCCAGGTGGTCGCGGCGGCGAAGGAGCTCAAGAAGCAGCTCAAGTTGAAGGGCGAGGTGGACCTCGCGTTCGTGGCGCGCCAGCCGGATGTCATCACGCGCCAGGCAGATGGGGGGAGCGGGGGAAGCGCCCCGGGGGGGGACGGCGCGGCGGCCTGGAGCGACCTCGAGCGGATCGTGGAACGGGCGGCGCAGGAGGTACTGGCGACGCGGGCGCGCGAGGGGCGGGCGCTCGCCGCCGAGCTGGCCCAGCGCCTGGACGCGCTCGAGTCGGGGGCGCGCACCGTTGAGGAGCGGGCCCCCGAGCGCCTTGTGACCGAGCGCGAGCGGCTCAAGAAGGCCGTAGCGGAGCTCACCGCCGGAGCACAGGTGGACCCGCAGCGGCTCGCCGTCGAGATCGCCCTGATGGCGGACCGGGTGGACATCACCGAGGAGCTGGTCCGGCTCCGCACACATCTCGCGGCGTGCCGCGAGACGCTCGCGGGAGAAGGCGCGGTCGGCAGGCGGCTCGGCTTCCTCGCCCAGGAACTCTTGCGCGAGGTGAACACGATCGGCTCGAAGGCGAACGACGCGGCGATCACCCAGACGGTGATCACGATGAAAGGCGAGCTCGAGAAGCTCCGGGAGCAGCTCGAGAATCTGGAGTGACGCCGCGGGTCGTCATCCTGTCCTCGCCGTCCGGAGGTGGCAAGACGACGATCGCGCAGGCGCTGCTTGCGCGCCGGCCGGACATCGGCTATTCGGTATCCGCGACGACGCGCCCGCCCCGCGCCGGGGAGAACGACGGCCGGGCGTACCATTTCTTGACGCGGGAGCAGTTCGAGCGCCGCCGCGCCGCGGGAGAGTTTCTCGAGTGGGCCGCGTACGCCGGGGAGCTGTACGGCACCCTGCGGAGCGAGGTCGAGCGCGTCCTCGGGAGCGGGCGGCACGTGCTGATGGACATCGAGGTGAACGGCACGATTCAGGTGCGCAGGGCGTACCCGCCTCCGCAATCGATCGCCGTCTTCATCCTGCCGCCGAGCGCCGACGTGCTCGTCAGGCGGCTGCGCGAGCGGAAGAGCGAATCGCCGCGAGCGCTGGAGGAACGGTTGCGTCAAGCGGTGGTGGAAGTGCAGCAGGCCATGAGCGAGGTGGCGGGCGTGCCGACGTACGACCACTGGATCGTCAACGACGTGGTGGAGGCGGCCGTCGCCGAGGTAGCACGGATCGTGGACGAGAACGGACAGCGCAAACATGGAGTGGACCAGGTGAGGATCGGCGCAATCATCCGGGGCCTGACGGCAGAGGTGGATCGAATTCAGGGTAAGGAGTCGGAATGAGGATCGTGACCCCCGCCGAAGTCGCCGCGGAGACGCAGAACAAGTACCTCGGCGTGCTGGTGGCAGCCAAGTTCGCCCGTTTCGTGAACGAGTTTCCTCGCGACCGTTCGGTCGACTTGGAGCAGAAGCTGACCACACGCGCGCTGGAGGAGCTCGTCCACAGCCGGCTCAAGTACCGCCTGGTGCGGCGGCGGCGTCAGGAAGGCTGATGCGGTTCGCCGGCCGGCACATCGTGCTGGGCGTGTCGGGCGGGATCGCGTGTTACAAGAGCTGTACGCTTGCCAGGCGGCTCACGGAGGCCGGGGCGGCGGTGGATGTGATTCTCACCGCCGCCGCCGCCGAGTTCGTGCGGCCGGTCACGTTCGAGGCGCTCACCGGGCGCCCGGTCCTGACGTCGCTCTGGGAGCGGGACCGGGCGCTCGCGCATTTGGCGCTGGCCAGGCAGCCGGATCTCATCGTCCTCGCTCCCGCCACGGCCAACGTGCTCGCGCGGGCGGCGATGGGGATGGCGGACGATCTCCTTACCGCCGTGCTGCTCGCACGCGCCGGCCCGGTCCTGTGCGCCCCAGCGATGAACGACGCCATGTACGCTCACCCTGCGACGCGCGCCAACACGAAGACGCTCGCCGCGCGCGGTTGGCGCTTCGTGGGCCCGGACACGGGGCCGCTGGCGGAAGGACCGAGCGAGCGGCCGGGCCGGATGAGCGAGCCGGAGGCGATCCTCGTCGCCGCGGAACGGCTGCTCGCGGAGCGAGCGGGGGGGCGGCTCCGGGGGAAGACGGTCCTCGTGACCGCGGGCCCGACGCGGGAGCACATCGACCCGGTGCGGGTGCTCACGAACCCGTCGAGCGGCCGGATGGGCTTTGCGCTCGCCGAGGCGGCATACGCGCGCGGCGCCGAGGTGATCCTCGTGGCGGGGCCGACCGAGCTGCCGCTGCCGCCCGGCCCCACAGCCCACCGCGTGGAGACGACCGCGGAGATGCAGCAGGCCGTGCAGGCGCTGGTGAACGGCGCCAG
>DATDFP010000353.1:0-7984 GCA_036522535.1 Gemmatimonadales bacterium | reverse complement strand
GGATGCCGCCCGATGTGCTGGAGCGGAGCGCCGGGGATAGATCGAGGCTCGCAGTGGCGGCGTAATCCACGGTCGTGTTGTCCACACTGCGGTTGGTTATGGCGATGTAGCCGCGCGCGCCCGGGTCGTCCGCGAACGTCGGGTGGGCGATCAGCGAGTCGATAAGGGCAGCATAGATGGAGTTGTCCTCACGCGTCCGGTCCGCTCCGAACGTGATCCGGTGCGTGAACCACTTCACCGGGTGGTGCTGCAGCTGCATGCTCCCGGTGAACCGATCCACCCCCTGGGTGAAGTGGTAGACCTCGTCGTACTCGAGCGGCAGCCCGCTGTGAAACCCCAGCCGGAAGGTGCCGAGATTCAGGGGAGTCGCGAGCACCGTGGTCCACACCCGGCCGCCGAAGCCTGCCTCGGCGCTCAGGTGAGTCGGCCCGGTCACGTAGCCCACGTTGGCCGAGAAGGTGACCCGGTCGCTGGGCGTCACCGTGAGGTTGGCGCGCCCGCTGGTGTGGCGGAAGTCGTTGTTGGGCTCCGCGCCCCCCTGGAGCCCGGTCCCGCCGGCAGCATAATAGCGCACAGCGTTCGAGCCCCCGCTGACGCTCGCCTCGTAGTTCGATAGATGCCCGGTACGGAAGATGTCCCCGACTTGGGCTTCGAGATCCTGCATGTTGATGGAGAGGAGGTTCCCCTGCGCATCGACGCCATAATTGGTGGGGAAGCGTCCTTCCGGGTTGCTGAGAAAGTTGACGCCCTGGCGTAACGTGAAGTCCCACCGAGCCGGGCCCGGCGAACCCCGCTTCGTGATGATCTGGATCACCCCGTTCGACGCCTCGGTGCCGTACAGCGTCGCGGCTGCGGGCCCTTTGACGACCTCGATGCTCTCGATTTCGTCCGGGTTGAAGTCGTTGAAACGCGAGATGGAGCTCGAGCCGAAGTCCTGGTTCTGCGGCCCGGTGGCGAAATCGGCGTCCACCCGGACCCCATCGACGTAAACGAGGGGCTGATTGCCGAGGGAGAGGCTCGACGCCCCGCGGATGCGGATGCGTGACCCGGTCCCGACGGCGCCGGTGGCGGGCTGGATCAGTACCCCGGCCACGCGTCCGTTCAGCAGGTCCTGCACGTCGTTGATCGGCGCGCCCTTTTCGATGACGTCGCCGACGTTGATCCGCCCCACCGCGTTGCCGATCTCCCGTTGCGCCGTGGCCGCCGACGTGCCGGTGACGACGAGCCCCTCGAGCTCGAGCGCCTTTTCCTCGAGCGCGATCCTCACGTTCACGTCGCCCACGTTGACCGTGTCCGCTGCGGCGCGGAACTGGATGCGCCGGACCTGGAGGACGACGATCGTCCCCGGGACGTCGCTGAACCGGAACCGGCCGGCTCCGTCGGTGAGAGTGAGCAGCGTCGTTCCAGCCACCCTCACCTGTGCATCGGACACGGGCGCACCCGACCCCCGAGTCACGACCACGCCCGCGACGGAGCCGGCCTGGCCCAAGAGAGGAGCGGGCGCCAGCAGGGCGAGGACCGCGCGGAAACGGAGCGGGGCGGGCGTCCGCACCGAAGACGATCGCATGCGCGACTCCGGAAGGAGACGAGGGAGGCTATACTACTTGCCTGCGTTTGACTCGCAAGGCCGCGCCTCTATCGGAGCGGCGCGCCATCGTTCAAGTTAGTAACGCGTCGGTGACCCGCTCACCCCACAAACACGCGCCCCGTCATGCTTCGACCTCGGGTTCGCCGGTGGTGGGTCGTATGGACGGCCCTGGCCGCGGCGGTCAACTGCAGCGAGTCGCCCTTCGAGCCGCGCGGCGAGGGCGAGCGCGTGCCAATTGGCCTCGTTATCGAGGATCAGGTCAGCGGCGACACCGTCAACTGGTACTCCTTCGCTGCCGCCCCGAACCAACTGTTCGCAGTGTTTCTCGACGCCTCGCAGGGACACGTCCAGCTTGCCGTCTACGACTCTACGCATCAGGCGCTCGTCGCCACGCTGAGCGCAGGCCCCACCACCCCGGCACTGGACGAAAACCCGAGCAACAGATTTGGGACGGCCACCGGCGCGGTCTACCGGCTCAGGTTGAATTCGCTTCCACCGGGCTCGACGGCCCGCTTCCGGTTCAAGGTGTACGGCATCGACCTGGCGCCCGAGCGCGTGCCGGGCTCGTTCACGTTGGGCGATACCGTGACCGGGGAGACGATCGACCCGATCGTGGATGTGGATCAGTTCCGTGCGCATGGGGACGGGGGGCAGGAGATCGTGGCGGTGGTCGAGACACAGGGGCCGGCTGGATCGGGGTCGGTCGCCCTCGACGTGGTCGATACGGCGACGAACAACTTGCTCGGTTACGTCTTCGCCGATGCGAGCACCTCCAATCCATTGACGACCGGCCGGATGCGACTATCCGGAACGCATGACTATCTCTTCACCCTCGGCTCCGTTACCAGCTACCAGTATCCACTCTACCGGGGCCCCTACCGGTTCTGGACGTACGTGATAGACCGGGCGCCCGAGCACCGGGCTCGGGCCATCCCCTTCAACACGGAAATCGGGAATGAGCGGATTGACCGAGCCGGTGACGTGGACGAGTTCACCTTCCAGGCGGCGGGGGGCGACTACTACAACACCTTCGTGCAAGGTGGAGGGCGCACATTTCAGCTGGAGGTCGCACCCCAGGGAGGCACGACGTTCGCGATTGCCACCAGCCAGGGCTCCGATACCGCCTTGTTCGCACACGCTACGGGTCGCTTCCAGATCGCGAATGCGGGCACGTACGTCGTACGGGTGACGGGGACCACCCCGCACCAGGTGGCGGACACGGGGGCGTACCGAGTGTACCTCTACGCGATCGACCGGCGGCCGGAACACGTGCCGGCCACGGTTACGCCCGGGGACACCGTGACGGGGGAGGACATCGAGCTCCCGGGGGACATCGACGAATTCACGTTCAGCGGCACTGCAGGCGAGGAGTTCAATGTCGCCGTCCGGGCGCAGAACGGGTCACCCGACACGAGACTGCAGCTCGAGGTTCTGACGGGCAGCGGAACGGTTCTTCGCTCGGCTCAGAGCGTCGGAACCGATACCAGCCTGCTGCGCCAGGTCACGGGGCAATTCGCCCTGCCGGGGACGGGCACCTACCGCCTGCGGGTCACCGGTTCCCCGGACTACGGCGACCCATACCAGTACCGCGGCCCGTACCGTCTCTTCCTGTATCGGATCGATCGGCGGCCTGAGACCCTGCCCGACAGCTTGGCCTTCGGCGACAGCCTGAGCGGCGAACGGATCGACCTCCCGGGGGACGTCGATGAGTTCCGTGTGACCGTTCCCGACACGAGCGGCGCCAACTTGGTGGTCGAGTTCGAGGAGCAACCGGCCGCCGGCACCTGGTTTACGGCACAATTGATCGACGCCGCGACGGGGCGGTTGGCCGCGGCGCCGTTGACTTCCCAGGCGGGCGTCCGCGTGGCAAGCGGCCGCCTGCGGCTCGCACCGGGGCACTACATCGTCCGCGTGGACGTCGGCCAGTATGAGGACCGCCCCGTGTTGCGGGGCCCGTATCGCCTCTGGCTTTACCGATTCGGCTTTGGCCCCGAGGCGGTGTCCGACACCTTCGCCGTCGGTGACACGGTCTCCGGCGAGTCAATCGAGCCATGGGGAGACGCTGACCAGCTCCACTTCTACGGCGTGCGGGGCCAGCACGTCAACGTCCTTCTCCAAGGGCTGGCGCCTCCGACCGGCGGTGGCTTTGAGATATGGATCACGCTCCCCGGGGCTCCCCCCACATCGCCTGTGATCTTCGTTTCAAGCCCCACGGCCTCCGCCTCACTGGAGGAGCACCAGACCACGCGTCTCGAACTTCCGGCCACTGGCTGGTACGGGCTCGAGGTCCACGGAGCGAACTGGAATGGCGGCGCCTACGAGGAGCGCGGCGCCTATCGCTTCGCCGTGATACCCATCGGGAATACCGCGCCGGAGCACGTCAGCGCGGCGTTGGCGCCGGGCGACTCCGTGACAACGGAGCCCATCGATACCCTCGGGGACTGGGACGAGTTCACGGTGACCGCGGCGCCCGGTCAGGAAATGAGCGTCGTCTTCGACGGCCGCGACGGATTCACGGGCCCATTTGCCTACGTGTGGGTCTTCGACCCGGCGACCCTCGACACGTTGGCCTTCCAACCCGGCCAATTCCGGCGAATCGCGGGGCCATTCCGCGCGCCCCCGAGCGGCCGGTTCAAGATCGCTGTGTTCGAGCCGGCCGGATTTTTCCGGATTTGCTACGATGCCACCTGCGGCGGGATCTACCGGTTCGTCGGCCCTTACGGTTTCCACGTAATCGCGGTCAACCGCGCTCCGGAGAAAGTCGCGGCGTCGTACACCGTGGGCGACACCGTTCGCGGTGAGACGATATCGCCGGTCGGCGACATCGATGAGTTCACCTCGTCGGGGACGCCGGGCGAGCAGCTCACTCTGTTCGATCGACTGACTGCCACCTCCTCTCTCGACAGCGCCATCGTGCTCGAGGTGATCGATCCGGCGACCGGCACGTCGCTGGTGGGCAGCAACGTCGCCATCTTTGGCAGCAGCACGTTTTTTCCGGTGGGTTCGTTCACCGTCCCGGCAAGCGGCACCTTCATTGTGCGCGCCCATGTCTACGGAGAATGGGGTTACGGCGCGGGCGAGACATCCTACGAGTTCTTCGTGAAGCGATGACTTTGTCCCGCGGGCTCGCGGCAGGGCACCCTTTGGGCCGTGGCGGCGCTAGTCCGCCGGCACCGCCTCCCGGTTCAGGTCGTCCGTTTCCCGTTTCTCGTTTCCAGTTTCCCGGATTTTTCGTTCGATCTCCCGCGTGATGTGCATCGAGCAGAACTTCGGCCCGCACATCGCGCAGAACTCGGCCGACTTGAAGTACTCAGCGGGGAGCGCCTCGTCGTGCAGCTCCCGTGCCCGGTCGGGATCGAGGCTCAGCCGGAACTGCTCGTTCCAGTCGAAGGCGAACCGCGCCCGGGAGAGCGCGTCGTCGCGATCGCGGGCGCCCGGCCTCCCGCGAGCGATGTCCGCAGCGTGGGCGGCGATCTTGTAGGCGATCACGCCCTCGCGCACCTCCTCGGCGTTCGGGAGCCCGAGGTGCTCCTTGCGGGTGACATAGCACAGCATGTCCGCGCCGTACCAACCGATCATGGCCGCGCCAATCGCCGAGGTGATGTGATCGTAGCCAGGCGCGATGTCGGTGACCAGCGGCCCCAGGGTGTAGAACGGCGCCTCGTGGCAGATCTCTTTCTCTTTCCGGACATTGACCTCGATCAGGTGCATCGGGATGTGCCCGGGACCCTCGATCATCACCTGCACGTCCTCCGCCCAGGCCCGCTCGGTCAGCTCGCCCAGCGTCTCGAGCTCGGCGAACTGGGCGCGGTCGTTCGCGTCGGCGAGCGAGCCCGGCCGCAGCGCGTCGCCGAGCGAGAGCGTGACGTCGTATCGGCGCGCGATCTCCAGAATGCGATCGAAGTGAGTGTAGAACGGGTTCTGCTTGTTGTGATGCATCATCCAGTACGCGTGCAGCGAGCCGCCGCGGGACACGATCCCCGTCACCCGGCCGAGAGCGAGCCCGACGTACTCCCGCAGGATACCGCAGTGGACGGTGACGTAGTCCACCCCCTGCTGGGCCTGATGCTCGACCATGGCGAGTAGGTCGTCTTCGGTGAGGTCCTCGACGTTCTTGACCGCGGTCACGGCCTGGTAGATCGGCACCGTGCCGATGGGAACCGGCGACGCATCGAGGATCGCCTGACGGATCGCGTCGATGTCGCCGCCGGTCGAGAGGTCCATCACGGTGTCCGCGCCGTAGTGGACCGCGTTGTGCAGCTTGTCGAGCTCCTGGGCGATGTCCGACTCGACCGCCGAGTTGCCGATGTTGGCGTTGATCTTCACGCGCGCGACCTTCCCGATCCCCATCGGGTCGAGGCGCCTCGCGAGGTGATTGACGTTCGCCGGGATGATGAGCCGACCCCGGGCCACTTCGTCGCGAATCAACTCGACGGGGAGCCCTTCCCGCTCCGCGACGCGCTGCATTTGAGGAGTGACCCTGCCCTGGCGGGCGAAATACATCTGAGTGACGCAGGTCATGCCGACTCCCTCCGCCGGTTTTAGCCGGATCAGGTTCAAAGGGTTTGATCTCAGCCCGCCGAGCCACTGGCGGGCACCCCTGTCAACGAGCAATCTAAGACGGCACGTCGCACGATGCCAAGACGCCGCGCTCTCCCTGAGGATACCGATGTGACATATCCGGACAGGCGCGAGTTCATCGCGGCGCTGAGCGCGGTCTTGCTCGCGCCCCTCGACCGACCCGGTGCGCGGGCGTCGGCGAGGCGTCCCACACCATCGGCGGGTACGCACCCCTTCCGGATCCGCACCGTGACGGCCGGTGTCCACGTCGACTCCGCCGCCGACATGAGAACGATCGAGTCTGCGATCTCATTCCTCGACCGGACCAGGGAGGCTTACGCGGACGCAGGCTACGAGGTTCAGACGATCCGCATCGCGACCCAGCCGCTCACCAGACCCGCTGAGGGGGTCGCCGCCGACCGGCTCCTCGCGGACATTCAGGCGCTCGACCGCGCGGCGAGCCAACACAACGTCCTGGTGAGCGTCGGCCCGCTGGTGCGCGACGATAGTGCGGATCCCGGCTTCCCCGATTGGGTGGCAGGTCTCATTGCCGCGACCCGCAACGTCAGTTGCAGCGTCACCGTCGCGTCCCCTGATCACGGGATCCACGATCGCGCGGCGCGAGCGGCCGCCGCGGCGATGGCTGCCATCGCGCGGGCGACACCGGGCGGGGAGGGCAACTTCCGGTTCGCCGCAGCGGCGAACTGCCCGGCCGGCATCCCCTTCTTCCCGGCTGCCTACCACGAGGGAGCGGATGCCTTCGCTTTGGGGCTCGAGTCGGCTCCGGTCGTCGCCGCGGCGTTCGCCGAGGCGCGTGGTCGCAGGGCCGCGCACGCGCGACTCAAGGCCCTTCTTGAAGCGGAGCTCGGCCCGGTACAAGCGATCGCCATGGCGGCGGCGCGGCGTGAGGGTCGCCGCTACCTCGGAATCGATGCCTCGCCCGCGCCCGGGAAGGACGCGAGCATTGGAGCGGCGGTCGAAGCGCTCACGCATACGCCGTTCGGGGGCCCGTCCACACTCGAAGCATGCGCCACCATCACCGACGTGCTGAAGGAACTGGCACTGCGGACGTGTGGGTACTCCGGCCTGATGCTGCCGGTGCTCGAGGACCCGGTGCTGGCCAGGCGTGCAGCCGAGCACCGCTTCACCGTGCGGGAGCTGCTCCTCTACTCGAGCGTATGCGGCACCGGACTCGATGTCGTCCCCCTTCCCGGCGACGTCTCCGTTGACGTGCTCGCCGCGCTCGTCGGCGACGTGGCCGCGCTCGCGGTCAAGCTGCACAAGCCGCTCTCTGCACGGTTGTTTCCCATACCGGGGAAGGCAGCTGGGGACGCAGTGCAGTTCACGAATCCGTTCCTCACGGACTCGGTCGTGATGCCAGTGGAGTAAGTCCCGAGGGTCCACGGTGCACTGGTAGTGGCGTAGTGATGGAGCAATGCTGTCGCGAAGCTGCCCATCTGCTGCAGTGGGCCTCCGCTTCATACGCAGCGACTTCTCCTAAAGGACTGGGCACCGCTTGGCGTGGCAGCGCTAACTCTGCCAACGAGGATCGGCGTCAGTGGAATGGTGGCGCATGTGTGGGTAGATGCTGTCGCGAGGCTGGCGCTCAGCAATGACCAGCAGAGGTGCACCCGAGAGCGATCGGTCTTGAGCCCGGCAGCTCGATGCAACGGTCGCTAGTGTGGCGTCCCAGGAGTGCCTTGACTATTGGCACGGCGTCGGTGGGTTCCAGAGGGCGCGTTGGTGCGGCGTGGTCTCGGCGCGCCTCTCGCCACCGCCCCAGAGCGCTGCGCCCAAGCGCCGTGTCCACGCCGCACCACAGCGCCCGGCGGAACC
>DATDFP010000352.1:0-3693 GCA_036522535.1 Gemmatimonadales bacterium | reverse complement strand
GTTTCCATACATGCTCGCCTTCCCCGTGGAGATCCTCACCGGCGCCGCGCACGGTCCGGCGCTCGCGCGCGGTTTCGCCGGGCAGTTCGTGTGGCTGGGGCTGTGGCTAGCTGCATATCGCGTGGCGTGGACTCGTGGCTTGCGACGCTACGGTGCGGTGGGGGGCTGAGCGAAATGCGGAACGCGGAATGCGGAATGCGGAATTGCAGTGGGAGGTCGAGCCATGAGCCACGCTCCGAGGCAGGAGACCCATCATGACATTCCGCATTCCCCGTTCCGCATTCCGCATTCTCGCAGCGTTCTGGCGCCTCAACCTCGCCGAGGAGCTCCAGTACCGCGCCAACTTCGCGGCGAGCCTGCTCGGCACGCTGTTCTGGATCGGCACGGCGCTGCTCACGCTCGCCCTGTTCTTCGGCCACGCCACTCGGCTCGGCGGGTGGGACTACTGGGAGGTGGTCGTGCTGCTCGGCGTGTTCAACGCGCTCACGGGCGTGGTCGAGGCGGTGCTGCGTCCGGGGATCGGCCGGCTCGCCGCAGAGGTGCGGAGCGGGGGTCTCGATCTCGTGCTGGCGAAGCCCGTGGACGCCCAGGGGTTCGTTTCCTTCCGGCGGCTCGACATCTGGCGGCTCGCGGACATCCCCCTGGGACTCGGGCTCGCGGGGTACGCGCTCGCCCGCCTCGGCCGCGTGCCGTCGGTGGCTCAACTTGCGGCCTTCGCCGTCGCGCTGGCGGCGGCAGCGGTCGTGGTGTACACGATCTGGGTGGTGCTGATGAGCCTGGCGTTCTGGTTCGTCTCGGTGGAGAACCTGGCCGTGCTGTTCGACGCGGTGTATGAGGGGGCGCGCTATCCGGTCTCGGCGTACCCCACGGCCCTGCGATTCGTTTTCGTCTATCTGATCCCGATCGCCTGGACCACGACGATCCCGGCGTCGGCGCTCACCGGCCGACTCGGGCCCGGGATCGCCCTGGCTGCGGCCGCGGTTGCAGGCCTCGCGTTCGCGCTCGCGCGCCTCGTGTGGCGGATGGCGCTAAAGCGGTACACGGGAGCGAGCGGCTGAAGGGCTGCCTTCAGGACAGCGAAGTCAGTACCCGCGCGACCTCATGAGCCTGACGAGGTGCGGGCCGAGATCCTCGGAGCGCTCCTGCAACACCAATCGCACGTCCTCTTCGAGGAGGGCAGCCGGAGGCTGGGACGCCCGCCACCGGGCAGTGCTCTCGCGCATCCGTCCCAGCAGCGCCACCGCCTCATCGATCCTTTCCACTCGCCGCAGCGCGGCTCCGCCGCCACTCGCTCCTTGCGCCACATGGGCACGATGCTGCTCGAGCACCCGGGCAAGGCCGTCGCTCCAGCCGAAGAACGTACGATGGACGGATGGGGGCCTTGCAAGGGTACGGCTCGATGCCCCGCGCCCCGTCACGAAGAACTCGCCGGAGTCGGCCTCCGAGAACAGCATCATGATGGGGTTGATCGCTCCACTCTCGCGGGTCCGGGCCACCCCGAACCAGCCGCAGACCGTCCGGCCTGGATCGACGAACCAGCGGGTGATGCCCGCCGGGCTGCCATCCGGGCGCTCCTCAACCAGGTCCCCCAGAACGAGCAGCCCCTGTTCACTCAGCTCCCGTTCCACCGCCTCGAGCAGGTCGTGGGGTGCGGCGAGCCTCGCGTCTTCTGGACCGACGGGCCGGCGCCTGGTCGCTTGGGTCGCGAGGCGTCGCATCTCTGCCACTCTGCTCGCCAGGCGCTCGAGCCGCCGCCGCTTCGTCATGCGAATGGACAGGTCGGAGGCCACCAGCAACACGAGAATGGCCACGACGCCGACGACCTGATAGGTCATGGCAACGATGAGCGCGCTCCATCTTCTTCATACCGTAGCTCAATCATGGTCGCCCCTGCGGGCAAAGGGTTGTGCAACGGTCTGCCGGATCATGCGCAAGCTGCGAGTCGATCCCCGGTGGCGCCAGAGCCCCACCCGGTGCGATGGTCGCCTGTCCTCATACGACGGCTCGACGTTGCAATGTAGGGGGCGAAAGGTATGATCTCACGGTCGCCCCACAGTTTTCTTGCGGTGAACGAGCGAATGCAGCGGCTCGCAGCGGTGCTACTGGCAGCCGCGCCGGCGTGCGTACCTGCGTCCGGCGGGGGCCCCGCCCCGGTCCGCCCCGGCGTCGAGGTCTTCGTCGAGCACCCGCCCCCGGTGGTGCGCGGCAAACGCCTGGGGCTCATCACGAACCAGTCAGGCATCGACCGGCAGCGGCGGAGCACGATCGACCTGCTCCGCGCGAGCACGGCGCTGACCCTAGTCGCGCTGTACTCGCCGGAGCACGGCATCCGCGGCATCGCCGAGACGCGCGTCACCTCGAGCGTCGACGAGAAGACCGGGCTGCCCATCCATTCGCTCTACGGCGACACCAACAAGCCGACGCCGCAGATGCTCGAGGGAATCGACGTGCTGGTGTACGATATCCAGGATCTGGGCGTGCGGCAGTACACCTATGAGTCCACCCTCGCGCTTGCGATGCAGGCCGCGGCCGAGAAGGGAATCCCCCTCGTCGTGCTGGACCGGCCCAACCCCATCACCGGGACCATCCTCGAAGGCGACATCCTCGAGCCGGCCTACCAGTCGTTCGTCGGCATTTACCCCGTGCTCTCCCGCCACGGCATGACCGTCGGTGAGCTCGCGAAGATGTACAACGCCGAACAGCGCATCGGCGCCGATCTGACCGTCGTGCCGGTCGAGGGCTGGCGGCGCGCGATGTGGTGGGACCAGACCGGGTTGCCCTGGGTCAACCCATCGCCGAACATCCGGCGGCTCGAGGCGGCGGTCCATTATCCGGGCACGGTGTTCTTCGAGGCGATCAACGTCTCGGAGGGGCGCGGCACCGACTTGCCCTTCGAGCAAATCGGCGCGCCCTGGCTCAAGAACACCGAGGTGGTCGCGGAGATGAACGCGATGCGCCTCCCGGGCATCCGCTTCGAGACGGTAGAGTTCCGCGTGGCCGAGGCGGCGCGGAAATTTCCCGGCCAGGTGCTGAAGGGCGTGCGCTTCATCCTGACGGATCGCGACGTCTATCGGCCGCTTGCAACCTCCCTCCTCATGATCGACCTCATCCGCCGCCTGCATCCGGATCAGTTCCAGTGGGCGGACTCGACGATCGAGCGCCACGGCGGTACCGCGCGGCTGCGCCGGGCGATCGAGTCGGGCACGCTGCCCGAGCTGCTGCGCGAGTGGGAGCGCGACCAGGCGGCGTTTCGGGAGAAGCGCGCGCCCTACCTGATCTACCGTTGAACAAATGCCTCGGCGGTTCGCTCGCCGTCGCCGCTGCGCTCGCGTGCAGTCCGCTGTCCCCGTCCTCACCCCCTGGCCCGCTCCCGATTTGGTCCTCACCCCCTGTCCCCCTCTCCGTTCCGGAGAGGGGGGACGGCCCGACTTCCCCCGCTCGCCAAACGTCCTCACCCCCTGGCCCCCTCTCCGTCCCGGAGAGGGGGGACGGCCCGACTTCCCCCGCTCGCCAAACGTCCTCACCCCCTGGCCCCCTCTCCGTTCCGGAGAGGGGGGACGACTTGAGTTCCTTTTCTCCTGAAGCCTCCTCACGCGCTGGCCCCCTCCCGATTCGGTCCTCACTCCCTGGCTCCCTCTCCGTCCCGGAGAGGGGGGACGGCCCGACTTCCCCCGCTCGCCAGACGTCCTCACC
>DATDFP010000351.1:0-2964 GCA_036522535.1 Gemmatimonadales bacterium | reverse complement strand
CTTGGCCCGCACCAGCGCCGCCAGCCACCCCACCGGCGCATCCAGCACCTGGCGATACAAGAAGACAAGCGCGGATAACGCCTGGTTCTGGGTGGACGCGCTCACCTCACGGTCCACCGCGAGACTGGAAAGGAACCGGGTAACGTCCGCGGCCCCGAGGTCGCGCGGATGGCGCATCCCGGAAAACCGCACGAAGCGGCGCACCCACGCCACGTACGCCTCTTCGGTGCGACGACTGTAATGCCGCGTCCGGAGCGCGCGGCGCAGCTGCGACAACAGTGTGGGGGACGGCGAGGTCACGCGACATGGTAACGGCGCGGATGCCAAAACGTCGTATCAAACCAACGCGGGCAGGGCTACTCCGTTGCGGTCACTCGGATTGGTCCCGCAGTCGCTCCTCAACCGCTCTGCGCGCCTCCTTCTCCAGACGCTGCTTCTCGGCGGCAAGGTCCACAATGGTCCCACACTGTGCGCACGTCACAGGGTCATTGGGCCCCGGCTTCGCGGTCGCTGCCTTGAATCGCGTGCCACCACACTGCGGGCACTTGAGGGTGACCTTCATCGGTTAACGGAGCCCGACCGTGATCCCAAACGGAAGAGCCCAGCGCGGCATCGTCCCGCCCGAACCCCACCAGTCGACGCCCGCTCCCAGGCCGAAGCGTGGGCCATCGGACAACACCCAGCCGACGTCAAAACGCGCGCCCACTCTCGGAACGACCGTCCGGGTGCCTCCAGCCTGACTCACGAACCAGACCACTCCAGGCGTGACCGTGAACGCCACCTTCCTCGAGCCAGCGATCGTATACCATTGAAAACCGGGACCCAAACTCAAGCCCGTGTCGCTCGGCCGCGACACACTGCTGCATCCGGGAGAAGTGCAGGGATAGTTGACCGTGTGGTGGCTCACCGTCGTTACCGCAACCTCGACGACCCCGGCAAGACCAGGAGCGAGCGGCCGCCCCACGGAGCCGGCAACCTGAAAGCCCATATCATCGAGCACGTCATCGCGCGCATTGTCCACCGCAGCGAGGCTCGCCCGGAAGGTGACAAAGGTCGTGGGGCGCTCTTGAGCAGCCGCTGCAGCGGCGGACAGCGTCAGGATGCATCCGCAGAGCAGCGCGACGTGACGTGACTCAGGCATACGGGATCCCTCCGAGAGAGGATACCCGAGTTGGCCGGGGTTGGTCACACCCCCGTGCTCCCAAACCCGCCCCCGCCCCGCGCGCTCGGCGGCAGCTCCGCCACCTCCTCGAGCTCCACCACCTCCACCCGCTGAAACACGAGCTGCGCGATGCGCGTCCCCCGCGCCACCACCACCGGCTCGGTACCCAGATTGATCATGGGAATCATGAGCTCGCCGCGGTAATCGGAATCGATCGTGGCCGGAGCGTTCGGCAGGGTCAGTCCATGCTTCACCGCCAGCCCCGAGCGGGGCCGCACTTGGGCTTCGTAGCCGGCCGGAATCGCCAACGCCAGCCCGGTGCGCACTAGCCGGCGCTCCAGCGGCTGCAACGTGAACTCCCCCTCGGCGCTGGCCACGTCGTACCCGGCAGACCCGGCGGTCTGGCGGCTGGGCAACGGCAACCCGTCGTGATGCGGCAGCCGCCGGACCTGGACCACCGGCGCGCGCTTGGTCACACCCGGGTCACGGCGCCCGGGCTTGCCGCCGTTTGCGCCACATGAGCACCGCGGTCACCGTGACGGCGATGCCGATCCACCACCCCGCCGCCGTGCCGAGGCGCCCCGCACGCTCACTCGCGGTGAGCCAGTTGCTCTCGCCCTCGAGCGAGGCGAGCGTCTCGGTCATGAGCGCCTTACCCCGCGTCTCCTGATCGGCCGGCCCGCTCAAGAGCAGCTGCACCGCCTCGGGCTTGAGCGGCACCTGCGTCACCAGCACGAACACCTGCTCGCCCGCCTGCGAGACCAGCGACCGCAGACCTTGGAGGTCGAACTCTTTCCACTTGAAGCTCACGAGCTGCGTGGTCGCGGGCACATCCTCCGGCTTCATCGCCTCCCGCGGCAACAAACCGTGCATCCGCTGCACGCAGAGAATCATCGCCCCGTGCGCCGACGCCGGCGTCGCCTCGCTCCAGCAGTCCACCATGTCCTTCTGCCCACGTCCCTCGGGAAACACCGCGAACCCGCTCGGCACCATCAAGCGATAGCCGAGCTCGGCGTTGGTCGCTTGGGTCTGTAACAGCAGCGCGAGTACGGAGAGGAGGGGCGTCATACGAGCTGCCGCGCGTTCACCAACGACAGCCCGAACGACTCGGCCACCGCCGGGTACACCACGCTTCCTTCGATCACGTTCAATCCCTGGAACAGCGCCGGGTCGTCGCGGCATGCCTGCTTCCAGCCGCTCCGCGCCAGCCGCTTGGCATAGGGGAACGTCGCGTTGGTGAGCGCCAGGGTGGACGTGCGCGGCACGCCGCCCGGCATGTTTGCCACCGCATAGTGAATGATCCCATCCACCAGGTAGACGGGGTTCTCGTGCGTGGTCGGCTTGCTGGTCTCGATGCACCCGCCCTGATCCACCGCGACGTCGACAATCACCGAGCCCGGCTTCATCAGTTTGAGATCTTCCCGCCGCACCAGCTTGGGCGCCTTGGCACCCGGCAACAGCACCGCGCCGATCACCAGATCGGCCTTGCGCAGCTGCTCCAGCAGGTTGTGACGGTTGGAGTAGAGGAGATCGACATTGGGCGGGAGCACATCGGAGAGGTAGCGCAGGCGGTCGAGCGAGAGATCGAGCAGCGTCACGTGGGCGGCCAGACCGGCCGCCATTCGGGCCGCGTTCGTCCCGACGACGCCCCCGCCGATGATCAGGACTTCCGCCGGCAGTACCCCGGGCACTCCACCGAGCAATATCCCGCTGCCGCCGTAGACCTTCTCGAGGTATTTCGCCCCCTCCTGCACCGCCATCCGCCCCGCCACCTCGCTCATCGGCGTGAGCAACGGCAGCTC
>DATDFP010000350.1:0-5779 GCA_036522535.1 Gemmatimonadales bacterium | reverse complement strand
GGGCGCTCGCCGAAGTGCTGCCGCGGTTACCGACGGGCGGGGGGGCCGCGGTGCTCGTCGTCCAGCACATGCCGCCCAAGTTCACGCGATCGCTCGCCGAGCGGCTCGACTCGATGAGCGCCCTGCGCGTCGTCGAGGCCGAGCACGGCGCCCCGGTCGCCGCCGACACCGCGTACGTGGCCCCGGGCGATTATCATATGCGCGTGGTCTCCGCTCCCGAGGGTCCGCTGATCGCGCTCGATCAGGAGCCGGCCGTGTGGGGCGTGCGGCCCGCCGCCGACCCCCTCTTCCGCTCCGTGGCCGAGGTGTTCGGTGCGCGCGCGGTCGGGGTGGTCCTCACAGGCATGGGGCGCGACGGCGCGGCGGGCGTGCGCGCGATCCGGGACGCCGGGGGCGGCGGGATCGCCCAGGACCGCGAGACCGCGGTCGTACCCGGGATGCCCGGCGCGGCCGCGCAGTTCGGCGGGGTCGATGTCATCCTCCCGCTCGGTCAGATCGCCGACCGTGTCATCCTGGAGCTGGCCGCGCGCGGGGGCGGTTGAGGTCCTCACCCCGTGCCCCGCTCTCCTGGGTGGTCCTCACCCCCTGGCCCCCTCTCCGTTCCGGAGAGGGGGAACGAAGAACGATCCGTCGTACCCCCTTCCCCGAAGGGAGAGGGGGCCAGGGGGTGAGGACTACTTGACGGGGCCACGAGGTGCGGAGTACGCGAGGGGCCGGGAGGTGACGGCATGAGTCGCGGCTACCTCCTCGTCCGCGCCGACGGCAAACCGTACGGCCTACCGCTCGCGCGCGTCGTCGAGGTCGGCGACCTCGGGGAGGTGCTCGACGTGCCGCGCGCGCTCGCTGCGGTGCGTGGCCTCACGCCGCTGCGCGGGCGGCTCGTGCCGCTGGTCCACCTCGGCGCCCTACTGGGCCAGCGCGCGGCCCCGCCGGAGCGTGGTCGCGCGGTGGTCGTGGTGGAGCTGGAGAGCGGCGGCGAGGGCGGCGTCCGGCGCGTCGCGCTCGAGGTGGACGATGCAGACGACGTCGTGCGCGAGGCGCCTTTTCCGGTGCCGCGCGGCGCGTCGCTGCCCTGGGCTTCGGCGGTCGCGCGCCGCAAGGGCGCCCTCGTGCCGATCCTGGACCTGGAGGCCCTGGGGGACCGGATCAAGTGACTCAAGATCCCGTGACCCAAGAGGACGTTCAGCTCGTCACGTTCCGGGTGGCCGGGCAGGACTTTGGGTTCAACATCTTTCAGGTGGAGCGCGTCCTGCGCTACGAGGCGCCGGCGCCGCTGCCCAAGGCGCCCGACTTTCTGGAGGGCGTGCTGCGCTACCAGGGGGCAGCCATGCCCGTGATCGACCTTCGCAAGCGGCTCGGCGTGCCCGCACCGCACCGTGAGGAGACGCGCACGATCGTCCTCGAGTGGGACGGCGCCAAGATCGGTGTGGTGGTGGACGCGGTCAGCGAAGTGATGCAGGTCGCCGCGACCCAGATCACGTCACCGCCGAGCATTGTGAAGGGCCTTGCGGCGGAGTACATCGCCGGCCTGGTGGTCAAAGACGCGCGCACCGTCATCGTCCTGAACGCCACCCGCCTCCTCAACTCGAAGGAGAAGCTGGCGCTGGACGCCGTCGTCCAGGAGAAGGCGCAACCCTGATGGCGGACTCGCCCGTCCTCCGCGCCCTGCGGTCGGAATACGAGACGATCGCGCGCAAACTGGAGCGGGCGAGCAGTGCGGCAGAGCGCGA
Organism: Gemmatimonadales bacterium; assembly: GCA_036522535.1. GTDB lineage: Bacteria > Gemmatimonadota > Gemmatimonadetes > Gemmatimonadales > GWC2-71-9 > AG12. Next base: position 4,049 of record DATDFP010000350.1, on the reverse strand, counting down.
GGCCGTGAAGCGGGACATCATCGCCTACTTCCAGCAGGTCGACTCGCTCATCGGCGATCTCACCGAGCTCAAGCAGGACATCCGCAAGCTCGTGGACGCCTACAAGCGGCGCTCGGCGTCGGAAGCGCAGGCGTCGGCGCCCGACTTCGACGTGCGTCCCGCGATTCAGGCGGACCATCTCGGGGCTTCGACGTTCATCGAGAAGGGGTGGAGCCTCATCTCGCTCGGCGACTACACCGCCGCGGTCCAGGCGCTCGAGAAGGCGCTGCAGCTCTCGCCCGGCGACACGCAGGCCGCGTCCCTCCTCGGCTGGGCCCAGATGCTGCACGAGGACTACGACGACGCCCTCGGGACGTTCCAGAAGGTCCTCATGAAGGAGCCGGGGAACTCGATCGCCCGCATCAACGTCGGCTACATCTGCCTCAAGAAGCAGATCTTCGGCGAGGCCATCGAGCACCTCTCGAAGGCCATTCGCCTGGACAACGACAAGAAGGCGACGCTCTACGCCCACTTCTACCTCGGCCTCGTCTACCTGCAGCGCGAGATGTACGAGGACGCGGAGACGTTCTTCCAGAAGGCGCTCACGCTCGGCCCCAATCTGGTCGAGGCCTATTACGAGCTGGGACGCGCCTACTGGTGGGCCGGCGACCACGACCGCGCCAAGCGAACCTGGCGGCAGGGCTTCAAAGCCAACCAGTTCAATCCCTGGGGCAAGAAGTGCGAGGAGATGCTCGAGCTGGTGCTCCAGGGCCAGGAGCCCCCGCGCACCTGATCGTCCTCGCCCTGCTGCTGCAGGCCCTCTCTCCCTCACCCTCCCCGTCGCCGGGGCCCGCGGCGGTCACGGTCGGGCGCGTGACGGCGGTGGCGTGGCCGCCGCAGGAAGGGCTTGCCGTCGCGCTCGCCCAGTCCGCCGACCGCGCCCCGCCCTTTCCCGGAATCGGCCCGCTCCCCGACCGGCCGATCCGCCTCATCCTCGCGCCGACCCGCGCGAAATACGATTCCCTCACGCAGGGCCGCCTGCCGGAGTGGAGCGAGGGAGCCGCGTTCCCCGGGATGGGCGCGGTCGTGTTGCTCGCTTCCGGCCCGCCCGATCACCTCGCCGCCGCGCTGCGCCACGAGCTGGCGCACGTCGCCCTGCGTTGGCGCGTGCATCGCCCGCTGCCTCTCTGGTTCGAAGAGGGATACGCAGCGGTGGCGGCGGGGGAGTGGGACCGGCTCGAGGCGCTGAAGCTCAACTGGCGGATCGCTCGGGGGGTACGGATGGACCTGGACGAGCTCGATGGGGCGCTGCGCGGCGGGCCCGAAGAAGCGGCGAGCGCCTACGCCCTCGCCACGACCGCGGTGTTGCTGCTCGATCGCTGGGGCGGGCCACGGGGCCTCGGGCCGCTCATCGGCCGGCTCGCCCGGGAGCCGACGTTCGACGCCGCGCTCCGCGCCACCTATCACGTCACTGAGGGGGATTTCGAGACGCGCTGGCAGCGTGACGTCGCGGAGCACTACGGGTGGTTGGGTTGGGCGGCGGCCGCCGGGGCGTTCTGGGCGGTGTTGGGGCTCGTCCTTGCGTGGCTCGTCTACCTCCGCCGCCGCCGGGATCGGGAGCGCAAGGCATTGCTGGACGAGGGGTGGACGATACCGGCGGAAGACGATCCAACTGCTTGACGACCCCGGAGTGGCGGGGTAGACTGTTGCGCCATGCCAGACCAGAGTCTCGCGCGCTCCCGCCTGCATTTCGGACCCAAGAACTGGTTGTTCCTCGCCGCGGCCGGTGTCTCGCTCGCCGTCGGATACTGGCTGCTGGCGCAAGGCTCCACGACGGTCGCGCCCGTTCTGCTCGTCCTTGGCTACTGCGTTTTCTTTACGGTAGGCCTCGCCCTCTAACCCGCGGTGCGACGGGCGAATAGCTCAGTCGGTTCAGAGCGCCTGCCTTACACGCAGGAGGCCGGGGGTTCGAATCCCTCTTCGCCCACTGGGGTATCAAACTGGAACTTGAGGATTGCGCCCGTGAGAACCGCTCGACTGGTCGTCGGGTTGGTGTTCGTGCTGGCTCCCGCCGCTCCGGCACAAGTCGCCCCGCCGCAACCGGCGGAGCGGCTGGTGGTGCTCCCCCTGACTGTGAAGACGCCGGCGGACTCGGGCCCGAGCATCGCCATCATGGATGCCGCGCGTGAGCGGCTCGCCGGTCTCGCCAGGTACAAAGTGATGGTCGTATCGAAGGCGAAACTGTGCGAGGCGCTCAAGGCGTCGGACTTCGCGTGCGACGTCCTGCTCGACGAGTCCCAGGCGCTCCTGCTCGGCCGTTTCATGAACGCGAACGCCTACACCACGGGCACTCTGGAGCACAGCGGAGGCTCGCTGGTCGCGAACATCCGCGTGCATGACATCGGCTCCTCCGGATATGCGGCGCTGTTCTCGGTGACGAGCGGCAATCCGGGCACGGCGGCGGCGCTGGGGGAGGCGATCGCCCAGCGGCTGAACAACGTCGTCCGCGCCGGGGAGCAGGCGCGCGAGTGTAACGACCAGCGGCAGAAGAGCCAGTTCAACAAGGCGCTCGACGCGGCGCGCAAGGCGCTGACGATGGAGCCGAACCTCGCGGCGGCGCACATCTGCATGGCGACCGTGTACGAGGCGCAGCGCCTGCCCCTCGACAGCCAGCTCGTGGCCTACCAGCGCGCCGCGAAGGGCGATTCCCTCAACGCGACGGCGTGGGAGAACGTCGCCCGCCTGTACCAGCAAAAGGGCGACACGCTCAAGGCGATCGACGCGTTCATCCACGAGCTGCAGGGCGAGCCGCAAAACACGCAGCTGCGGCTTGGCATCGCGGAGCTGTTGCGCCAGCAGAAGCAATACCAGCGCGCCGTCGCCATCCTCGACGACGGGCTCGCGAAGAGCCAGGACGATCAAAGGATGGCCGACCTGAAGGCCCGCATCTGCATCGAAGGCGAGCTGTGGCGCTGCGTGCTGGACGGGTTCGTGGCGCAGGCAAAGAAGGACAGCGCGAAGCTTGCCGACTCCGCGTTCATCAAGGCGGCGCTCGGGGCGGCGCAGCAGTTGAGCGACACCGAGCAGCTCTTGTACTTCAGTCACGCCGCCGTCCGGCACTTCCCCAAGTCCGCGGCGTTCTGGAAGGCGCTCGGCGCCGTGTTCGACAGCAGGGGACAGCGCGATTCCTCCATCTGGGCGTACCGGCAGTCCCTCGTCCTCGACCCGAGCGACGTCGGCGCGTCGCTGCTCGTGGCGAAGGCGATCGTCGACGGGGCCGTCTACGACACCACGCAGGCCGGCAAGCTCAAGGCGGACACCGCGGCCCTGCACGCCTACCGAAACGCGTTCGCCGACAAGCTCGACACCGCGCGCAACTACGTTGCCAAGGCCGCAAGCTCGCCCGACACGGCGCTGCGCCTCAACGCAGCCGTGATCCTGCTGACCGGTGGCTCGAAGATCGCCCAAGCTCAGGCCTACGACCGGGCCCGCCCCTGGCTCGAGCAGACTCTGCAGCTGATGGCCCTGCGCACGCCTGCCGACACGGTGGGTCCGCGACAGCAAATCCGCGTGCAGGCGAGCTTCTGGTACGGCGTCTCGTTGTTCCAGGCGCTGCCGCCCGCGTATCAAGCGATGGTGAAGTCGAAGAGCTGCAACGACGCGAAGGAGGTGAACGACCGGATCGCGCAGACGAAGGACGCCCTCCTCGCCGGCGCTCGGGTCTCGCCGAGTTTCGTGAACACGTTGCTCACGAACCTCGGGAAGTTCGAGGAGCAGATGCCGAAGGTGCGCCAGGCCTTCAAGTGCAAGAACTTCTGAGCCTCTAGAGGCATTGAATTGGGTTTCTCCGCGGCCTATATTGGAAGATTCCGTCACAGGGGGCTGTAGCTCAGCTGGTTAGAGTGCCGGTCTGTCACACCGGAGGTCGCGGGTTCGAGCCCCGTCAGCCCCGCCTGAACCCGCCCCGCGGGAGGACGCATCCGGCCCCGTCTGCCACGGCAGGCGGGGCTTTCGCTTGTCCGGGAGCGGGAGGGGGAGGGGGAGGGGGAGGGGGGTCGACGCCCAGTTAT
>DATDFP010000349.1:0-5686 GCA_036522535.1 Gemmatimonadales bacterium | reverse complement strand
GTTCGAACTGACCAAACGATTTGTCGATCGCACGCCAGGCGCTTTCCCGGGCTATTCGCTGCTCTCCGCGTTCGGGCGGGCAGCGCCGCTCAACCTGCAGTATCAGCGCTCCGATCGCGTGCTGCCGTTTCCGTTCCATTTCCTGGACAACAACCACGCGATGAACGTGAAGCCGCAGCACTACTCCTGGCAGGAGTTCTACGACCACGTGATCGATCTCACCCGCTATACGTTCTCGCGGCGGTCGATCGTGCGGCGCTTCCGGGCGACCAGGGCCGTGATCCCGCGGTGGATGAACGTGGTGCGGGCGGTCTCGTCCGAAGGCTACGGCCGCATCCGCTATCACAGCGAAGTGCGCCGGCGGCTCGATACCGATCCGCAGATGCGGGGCTATTTCGACCGCAGCACGACCGAGCTTCCGGAGTTCTACGAGCACCAGGTGCGGCGCGATCTCGGGCCGCTGTGGCACTGGTTGCCGCAGGGCGCCCTCACCCACGACCACCACGCGTACCTGAAGGCCGAAGCAGCTACGGTCGCTTTGACCCCCCGCCGGTCAACTGCCTGATCCGCAGGCGCGCCGGTCCCATGGTCGAATCCTTGGCGAGCGCCTCCCGGTAACTCGCTAACGCCTGGGTCGTATCGCCCTTCTGCAGGTACACATCCCCTCTTGCCGCCGGCGTCATGCCCGAAGCGGGAAAGAACTCCGCGGAAAGCTGCAGCAGGCCCATCGCATTCTCCGTCCGGCCGGCGCGCGCCTCGCCGCGCGCCAAGTCCACGAGCGGCAGCTCACGGAAGTCGTAGGCGGCGCCGCCGTAGTAGCGGCTGCGGAGCTCGCGATAGCGGCGCACCGCCGCCGTGAGGCCGGAGTCGGCGAGGTAGAGCGCGAGCTCGTCCGAGAGGAGCCGGGGCCGCGCCACCCCGCGATGACAGGTCTCGCACCGCACCACCACGTGCGGCTCGGGGCGCTCGGGCACATCGGCGAGATGCTCCTCGTTGATGTGCTTCACCATGTCCATCATGACGCGCGCCGCGCGCTTGGTGCGTTTGTCGTCCGAGGCGAACTTGAGCGAATCGAGCGGCGCCCCCTCGCGCCCGACGTGGCAGTAGGTGCAGCGCACGCCGAGCCCCAGGGCGAAGCTCCGCATGGTGGCGACCAGCTCCTCTTTGCCGATCGTCTTGGGCAGCACCTTCAGGTTCGTGAACGAATCCGGTGGAAACTTCCCCTGCGCGAAAAGCGTGGGCACGAAGCCGACGGACGCGACCACGAGACCGATGAGCGCACGCATATCAAGACCCCCGCCGGATTGGCCGCCCCGGAAATGGAGATGGAGCGCCTGCCACCGAGACTCCGTTCCGCACCACGAACACGCCGTTCACGAGCACGTGAACGATCCCCTGCGAGAACTGCGCCGGACGCTGGTACGTCGCCAGGTCCAGCACGCGCGCGGCGTCGAACACGGTGATGTCGGCATCCGCGCCCACCTGGATGCGACCTTTGGCGCGCATGGCCGGCACGGCCCGCTCGAGCCGCTGGGCCGGCTGCAGGGTCATCTTGCGCACCGCGTCCGCGAGGCTGAGCGCGCCCGAGTCGCGCGCGTAGCGTCCCAGGACGCGGGCGTGCGTGCCCGCGAGCCGCGGATGGCCATGCGGCGAGAGGCCGTCGCTCGCCACCATGACCAGCGGGTCGGCCAGCGCCTGCCGCACGGTGCTGTCCGGAATCAGGAAGATCACGACCACGGCCCCCTGCCGGCGCAGCCGCGCGAAGCTCGCGGCGGTCAGCCGCTCGCCGGTCGGAGGGTAGAGGATATCGTGATACCCGATGCTCATGCGCTGCTGCCAGCCGGGATCGAACACCGCCGACTGCAGCTCGGTGGATGCGGCGGTGTAGGGGTACGCTTCCGTGGTGACATCGACGCCGTGCTCGCGCGCGCCGCGAATCAGCTGCAGCAGGAGGGGGGTGTCGCGCTGCCCCATGCTGGTCACGTGGACGACGTGCAGGGCAGCGCCCGTCGCCGCCGCGTCGGCGATCACCTCTTGCAGCGCCGCGACGCCGCCGCCGGTGGCGGGATCCCGGCCCCCTTCACGCAAGTGGACGAAGCACGGGACGCCGTGGCGCGCCGCGACCCGAAATAACTCGAGGATCTCCGCGCGGCTCGCTCCTGGCGTGTACGCGATGCCGAACCCCACGCCGAGCGCTCCCTGGGTGAGCCCGCTCTCTATCATTGAATCGAGTCGCGGCAGCTCGGCGTCTTGCAGCGCGCCATGGGTCCAGCTGCGACTCTTGTCGCCGATCGCGGCCGCGCCGGCGAGCGACTCGTCGTGGGCGACCAGCGCCCGCCGCGCGCCCACATGCCCGACCGAGACGCCGTAATTGATGAGACTCCTGCCCTCCCGCGCGGCGTACCAGGGTGCGACCGGGTAGGTCCCGATCTCCAATTCCAGGGCGGTCGTCACGCCGTCGTGCGCGTAGTAGCGGTAGCTCTCCGAGTCCTGCCCGTGCGCGTGCAGATCGATGAACCCCGGCGCCACCACGAGGCCGTGCACGTCGAGCGTCTCTCGCGCCGCGAGCGGGTCGATCGTGACGGCGGCGATCCGGCCCTCCCGGATGGCGACGTTGCGCGTGGCGTCCAAGCCCGTCTCGGGGTCGAGCACGCGCCCGCCCGCGAGCACGAGGTCGAACGGCTCGCTCTGCGTTCCCGGTCCGCGCGGCGCGAGCGCGACCAGGGAGAGGAGAACCGCTACGTAGGGCGACACTGCGAGTCGGGGCGAGGTCATGCAGGGCCCTACGTTAGGGCTCGCACGGCTCGCTGGCTAGGGAGAGCGGGGCTCGGGGCGAGGAAGGAATCGGACTTCCAGGGATCTATTGACGGGCCGTGGGGCCGGAAAAGCCGACCCCAAGCCCCACCGACAGCACTTGGTGTCGCCATCCGGTGGCAAACGGAGGCCTGCCGGCAGCGTATGTGAGATCTCCAATCACGCTGTAGACGTAACTCACTCGCGGTGTCAGAGTAATATCGGCATCGGCACGCTTCAACCTGACCAGCCGCACGTCATATCCTACAGCCGCCATCACCGCCCAGCGCCTGCCTTGGGCAACGGAGTCGCCGTCCAACCGCACGTCAGCTCGAGACAGGCCGACACCACCCTCAATGAACGCGCCGGCGCGGACGGATGGGCGGTAGTGTACGAAGACCGTGCCGGTATTGGTCGCCTCCGTATCCGCAGGAGCGCGCCACCACTGGTCCAACCCGAGCCCAACTCCAAGATGTGGTGTTAACATCACACCGGCTGTGAGGATCAATGTCGGCCCGTGGAGTTTCCAGCCCCTCGGGCAACCGCCAACGTCACACGCGACGTTCGCGGAGCCCGTGCCTAGGCCGAGCAGGGCCCAGCCGTGCAGTGGCTTCTCTTGCGCCCGCGCGGGGACGCTATAGGCGGGCAGCATGACCGAAGCGAGGACAGCGAGCGTGATCTGCGCCCTGTTTGGCACTTGCGCCCCCCGTGGGTCTCGTCGAACACTCGGTGCGGTGTCTCAAGCCCGTTTCAAGCACACAGCCCAGCGCCGGGGCCGTGGATCGTACTTGACAACAAAAGTTGTCAATGCTATCGTCTCCCCATGCTCGACATCCACGTCATCGATGATCCGGTAGCGGCGACCGTCGCGTTGGAGCCGATGCGCAGCCGACTCCTCGCCGAGCTGGCCGAGCCCGCCTCGGCGGCGACGTTGGCCACGCGGGTCGGCGTGGCCCGGCAGAAGGTCAACTACCACCTGCGCGCGCTGGAGGCGCACGGGCTGGTGCGGCTGGCCCAGAAACGCAAATGGGGCGGGCTGACGGAACGGCTGCTCGTCGCGACGGCCGCTGCCTACGTCGTCAGCCCAGGCGCCCTGGGCCCAGTCGCCGCCGATCCGCATCGCGAAGTCGATCGGCTGTCCGCGAGCTATCTCATCGCCCTGGGCGCACGGGTGGTCCGCGAGGTAGGCGATCTCGTGCGTCGTGCGAAACAGGCCGGCAAACGGCTGGCGACCCTGGCGGTAGACACCGAGGTTCGGTTCCGGTCGCCGACGGACCGGGCGGCGTTCACCCACGAACTCACCGCAGCCATCGCCACGCTCGTCTCGAAATACCACGATGCATCAGCCCCCGGCGGCCGCGCGCATCGCCTGGTGGTGGTGGCGCACCCGCTACCGCAGAAGGCCCAGCCCAAGGAGCAGTCATGAGCGTGAAGCGAGAAGCCAACGGTCGCCGTTCAGTCCAGGTCGAATTCGAGGTCCCCGGCACACCGGAGGAAGTCTGGCAGGCCATCGCCACGGGACCGGGGATTTCGTCCTGGTTCGTGCCGGCGGAGATCGAGGAGCAGGGCGGGAAACCCGTCGCGATGAAGTTGAAGTTCGGCCCGGGCATGGAGCCCCGCTCCGCCCTGACGGCCTGGGATCCGCCGCGGATGTTTGCCGCGCAGGGGGAGAGCTGGGGTGGCGCGCCACCCCTGGCAAGCGAGTGGAGCGTCGCAGCGCGCGCTGGTGGCATGTGTATCGTGCGCATTGTCTATAGCATCTTCGCCAGCACGGACGAGTGGGATGACCAGCTGGAAGAGGCCAAAGCCGGATTCTCGGGCTTCTTGCGCACGCTCACGGTCTATCTCACGCACTTTCGCGGGCAACGCTCTGTGCTCAGTCAGTTCGTGGTCCCCGTCGCGGGAACCGAAGCGAACGCCTGGGAAACGCTGACCGCGGCGTTGGGAGTGAGGGGCCTGAGCGTCGGACAGCGATGCACGGCGCCCGCCGGTGTCCCGGCGCTCAGCGGCGTGGTGGAGTACGTCAACCAGAATCCGTACGATGCCCTGCTGAGGATCGACAAACCGGGGCCTGGCATAGTCGCCCTTGGCGTCTTCACCTTCCCCGGCGGCGACCAGACCATGGTTGCGATGAACTTCTACATGTATGGAGATCAGGCGGACTCAACCGTCGCCCGTGTGACGCCGCTGTGGCAAGCGTGGTTCCAGAAACGCTTCCCGATGCCGGCGGAGAAACGCACATGAGAACGCTCAAGATCATCGAACACATCTCGCTGGTCGGCGTGATCCAGGACTCCGCCGATGGCGGCGATAGGTGACTGCCCTGAGAGCCTTGAGCGTTGCGGCGCTCGTCTCCGGCTGTGCGGGCCTGAGCGCCAAGAACAGCCAGCCGAGGTTCAGCGTGGTTGCATTTTTTACCGCCAGAAAGGATGCGGCACATATCAGCTTCGTGCACGAAGCCGAGCGGTGGTTTCCGCAGATGGCGGCGAAGTACCATTTTGCCTTCGACACCACTTCCAACTGGCAGAATCTCAATGCCGCCTTTCTCTCTCGCTATCAGGTGGTGGTTTTTTGGGATACCCGTCCCGAAGACGCCGCACAGCGCGCGGCGTTTCAGACCTACATGGAGCAGGGCGGAGCGTGGATGGGCTTTCATTTCGCCGGTTTTGCGTTGACCCCTTCAGAATATCCGGCGAACTGGGACTGGTATCACAACACGTTTCTCGGATCAGGATCCTACGTCAGTAACACCTGGAGACCGACGTCGGCGATGCTCCGTGTGGAAGACCGCACGCATCCCGCGACGTCCCACCTGCCCGAGACGTTTCGATCCTCGCCGAATGAGTGGTACCGGTGGGAAAACGATCTCAGACGCAATCCGGACATCGACATC
>DATDFP010000348.1:0-10984 GCA_036522535.1 Gemmatimonadales bacterium | reverse complement strand
CAATATCAGCGGCTTTCAGACTGGGTGCACGCCTTGATGAACGCCCATGGGTCGCGGGTGCGATTTCGGATCATCGATGCCGCATCCCTGGAGGGCTGGCTGAAATCGCTGTGGTACGGCGTCCGGCAATATCCGGCAGTGATCATCGACGCCAAAGAGACGTGCATCGGGACGCGTTTCGAGCGCGCGACCGCGGTCGTTGAACGACGGCTGGCGGCAGGTCAGAGAGAAAGAGGGTAGGAATGAAGATCCGGACGACCATCTTGCTCCTGGTGCTGATCCCCGTCGTGGTGGCGGGAGGCATCGCCGCGGCGAAGCTGCCGATGAATGCCGCGGTTGTGACCATTCTCGGCGGCGTGATGATCTACCTGGCCTACACGCTGTACGCGCGCCGCATCGACCGGGAAGTCATCCAGCCGGATCCGAAGAAGGCGACGCCGGCGAGGATGTACATGGACGGCGTGGACTTCATGCCGACGAGCCGCAGCGTGCTCTACGGCTATCATTTCAAGTCGATCGCGGCAGCCGGCCCGATCGTGGGCGTGATCGCGGCCGCCAACCTGTGGGGCTGGCTCCCCTCCATCCTCTGGCTGATTCTGGGCGTGTCCTTCATCGGCTGGGCGAGCGACTATTCCGCGATCATGCTCGCCGTGCGCAATGACGGCAATTCGTTGTCTGCCATCGCGCACCGGCTGATTGCGCCGCGCACACGGCTCATCCTCTTCGTGTTCATTTTTTTCTACCTCCTGCTCCTCGCCGGGGCCTTCGTCGGCATCCTGGCGGGCATCCTGGACCCGCGCGCCGACGTCCCGTTCGGGATCCTGATGTTGGCCGTGATGGGCCTCCTCGCCGGCCAGATGCTGTACCGCTGGAAGATGGACCTGGTTTTGGTCACCCTCCTCGCCGTTTTCGTCACGCTCGGCTCGATGGCCATCGGCGCGCGCGGGCTCCGGTCGCAGGAGGGCACGGGGCCGGACGGGAAGCCCGCCAGGGCGCTGGTTTACGCCGGGCCGATCAACTCGGTGGTGGCGGGCCTCGACGACGCCATCAACAGCGTCAGCGGTGGCGAGGCCCTCTATACGGTGTCGGATCCAACCAAAGCCGACCCGCGCCTGGCGGCCACGACGGTCAATGCCCAGGGCACGGTGGTGCCCAAATACGTGGACGAGAGCGGCGGCATCAAGATGCTCCCCTCATTCATCTTTTGGTGCGTCTTCCTGTTCGTCTTCTCCTATCTCGGCACGATCCTGCCGATCTGGCGCTTCGCCCAGCCGGTCAACTACATCGGGTTCTGGGTGACGTTCTTGACGATCGGCCTCTCGGCGTTGGGCGCGATTGGGGGCGGCCTCCTGGGAGTGCTGGGTAACGCGGACGCTCTCAAGGCGGTCACCTTCCAGACCGCCGTGTTCAAGAGCTGGATGCCGGTGCAGCAAGCGGCCGGCCAGGCGGTCGCCGCCATCCAGCCCATCTATCCCATGCTGTTCGTGACCATCGCGTGTGGGGCGATTTCAGGCTGGCACGCCCTGTTCGGCTCGGTCGGCACGGCGCGGCAGTTGGAGTACGAAACCGACGCGCTCCCGGTGGGCGGCGGGGCGATGTTCAGCGAGAACACGCTCGCCCTGCTGTCCCTCATCGCGGTCTCCATCGCGGGGGGCGCGGGCGGAGGCGCATTTGCCGCGGGCGTGGGCAAGCTGCTGGGGATCGTTTCCTTCGGCGCGATCCCGCAGGCGTACGGTACGGCGCTCGGGTTTGGCGCGTTCGTCGTGATCGTGCTGACCGTGGTGCAGCTCGTCTTCCGCTTGATGCGCGTGACTCTGTCGGAATGGCTGGGGGACGCGTGGGTGGGGTTCAAGAATCCGCACGTGGCGGCCATCCTCTCCATGGTGCTGACCCTGGGGCTGGTGATGAGCGGCACCTGGATCTATCTGTGGCAGCTGTTCGGCGCGTCGAACCAGTTGATGGCGGCCTTGAGCCTCCTGATCGTCACCCTGTGGTTGCGCTCCAGCGGTCGCGATCCCTCCTATGCGCTTTATCCGATGATCTTCATGTACGTGACGACGATGGCGGGCACACTGGTGACGGCCTACAACCTGTACGCCAGTATCCTGTCCAACCCGCGCATTGCCGCGCAGCCGATCAACCTGGTCGGCGCGGTGGCCATGATCCTCGTGGCCCTCTTGTTGTTCGGCGCCGCGCTCGTGATCGCCTACGACGCTTGGGGAGCGTGGCAGAAGATCCGGGGAAGGCCGCTGCGGGCGGCGCCGGCCGAGGCGGGAGACTAAACCGTAAGCGGTGAGCGGTGAAACGGTAAGCGGTGAGGGGTAAGCGGTGAGCGGGAGAACCTGGGCACTGTGCTTCCCGCTCACCGCTTACCGCTCACCGCTTACGGTTTTGCCGGCTACCGTTTCGGCCAGCCGGTGGACCGTCTCCAGGACGCGGCGCGATCCGAGCGTGTCCAGCCCGGCCAGAGTCCATTGCACCTCCAGGTGGGGCGAGTTGTGGTGAACGGCGACGCGCACCGGTGACAGCTCGGGGCGGACCGCGATGGGGAGGACTCGAGCCGCCGCATCGCTCGCGCCGCGCGAGTAGGCGACCAGCGGCGAGCCGGGCGGTACGGCGACGGGCGTCCACTGATTGCGCCGCACCGCGCGCTCGATGCCGCGGGTAGACCAGGCCCGGAGGTCCAGGGCCTCGAGCTCAAACCGCGGCGTGGCGCCCAGCTGGGCGCGGACGATCAGCAGGTCGCGGCGCCCCCTGGCGTGGAACAGCCACCAGAGGAACGGGAGATCGCGCGGTTCGAGCACGACAAGAACGTCCACCGAGCGAAGCGGCGCCAGCGCGTTCGTTACCTTGAGCTCGATGGCCGACGATCCCAGCCACCGCAGGGTGGTCTTTGCTCCGAGCAGCGGCATTCCCTCTTGCAACCAGCCGAGCAAGCGGTGGCCTTTGCGGACGTTCCAGTGGGTGCCGGCGGCGAACCAACCCAGAAAAACCACGACCGCGAGGATGAACAGCGTTCGGCCCAGTTCATTGGACATCGGCGATCCGCCCGGTACATTCCGTCAGAGCGACCATGGACGAGAAATTGGCGCGGCGGCGTGGGCTCCGCGAGAGCCTTCGGGATTTCCTGTATGGCCTGAGCGGTCTCGAGTTCGAGCGCCAGGCCCTGGAGATGCGCGGGTCACTCGAGACGATCTTCTTTGCGACCACGCTCGGTGACATGTTGGGCCTGCCGATCATCCCGCCGATCTATTCGCTCCGGGTTCTGCCGTACGCGGTGCCGCACATCGCGACGTGGAAGCGTCGTGTCCTGCGCGAGCGCGAGTTTTCCGACAGTGAGGAGTTCCACCTGCACGGTGTCTGACGAAGGAGAGCGAGAGTCATGACGGAGCAAGAGAAGCGCAGCGTGTTTGCCCGGCTGAAGGAGATTCTCTACGGGATGGGCGCGCACGATATGTCGCGCTACGCCCTGCGCACCCGGGCCAGCATGGAGCACCTGTTCATCCTGATCACGATGGGCGACTTGATCGGCGTGCCGATTCTCCCGCCGTACTATTCGTTGCGGCTGCTGCCGTACGTCGTCCCGAATATCGCCAGCTGGAAGCGGCGCATGCTGCGCGAGAAAGACGTTTCCGACGCGATGTTTTGACCGCCTTACCCGACTCCCGGTCCCTTCGCCATGTCGTTGAGAGATTGGTTCGAGCAGAACCGCGAGCGCCGCTACATCATGTTCGGCGGCAAGGGAGGCCTGGGCAAGACCACGTTTTCCGCCGCGACCGCCTACTGGCTGGCGCGGCAGGGGCACAAAGTGCTGGTGTTTTCCGTGGACCCCCAGGCGTCCCTCAGCGACATCTTCCAGCGTGACATCTTCGGCAAGGGCCCGGTCGAGATCCTGGCCAACCTCTGGGCGCAGGAGATCGACGCCGACTCCAATATCAAGGCGTACCAGCAGCAGGTTCGCCAGAAGATCCTCGACATGTACGGATTCGAGCAAATTCCGGAGGAAATCGAACAGTACATCCAGGCGGCCTCGGCCGAGCCGGCCATGGAGGAATCGGCCATCTTCGACGCCGTCGTGGACATCGTGGTGAAGGGCGACTACGACTACTACATCTACGACCTGGTGCCGCTCGGCCACGCGCTCTACTACCTGTCGATGGCCAAAGTGTACGACGAGTGGATCAACCGGATCACGGAGCTCCGGGAACAGATGCGCGAGCATGAAGAGATGGTCGCGCGCATGAAACGCCAGAAGGTCACCGAGGAAGACCAGATCCTCCACGAGCTCCAGTACATCAAGGGGCGCATCAACCAGTCGTCCCGCATCCTGACCGACAAGGAGCGCACCGCCTTTTTCTTCGTCCTCGTGCCCGAGCAGATGATCATCCTGGACACGGAGAAGGCCGCGCAGCTGTTCGCCAGGTTCGACGTGCCCATCGCCGGCTACATCGTGAACCGCATCTTGCCCGCCGAGCTCGCCGGGCAGCAGCTTCCGCCGTACCTGCAGAACCGCCTCCAGGTCCAGGATCGTCACCTGGACGAGATCAAGAAGACTTTCGGCAGCCGGCTGGTCGGGTCCGTGCCGGAGCTCGAGCGCGACGTGACCGGCCTGCCGATGATCGAAAAGCTCGCCGGCCTCATGTACGGCGATGGCGGGCGCTGAGGATCGCGTGCCGGATATCGAACAGTCGCTGAGCGAGTATCTCGGGTCGCGGCCGAACCTCAAGTACCTGTTCTTCGGGGGCAAGGGCGGGGTGGGGAAGACCGTGATGGCGGGGGCGACCGCGCTCCACCTGGCGCGGCACGGCAAGCGCACGATGCTCGCGTCCACCAATCCCGTTCACAGCCTCAGCGGTCTGCTCGACCAGGACGTCTACGGCAAGGCGGTCCCGGTCACCGGAGTCAGCAACCTCTGGGCATACGAGATCGACACGAAGGACAACATCGAGCGCGCCAAGCAGGACATCAAGCAGAAGATCCGCTGGTTCCTCAAATTCGCGGAGATTTCGGCCCAGGCCGACGCGTTCGTCGAGTCGGCGACGATGAACCCGGCCTTCGAGGAGTCCGCCATGTTCGAGGAGATGGTGGACCTGATGTTCAGGAACGAGTACGACGCTTACGTCTTCGACACGGCCCCGACCGCGAACGCCCGGCGGCTGCTCGGCATGAGCAAGGTCTATTCGCTCTGGGTCAACAAGATGGTGAAATCCCGCGAGGAGGCGCGCTCGCTGCGGGAGCTCCTTTCGTTCACCAAGAAGAAGGAAGCAGACCCCTTGATGGAGTATCTGGTGTCGTTCCGGGAGCGGATCACCCAGGCGCGCGACCTCCTGACCGACAAGGAGCGAACCGCCTTCTTCTTCGTCACGCTGCCGGAGGCGCTCCCCATCGCCGTGATCAAGCGGTTCATCCAGTGGTTCCGGGACTTCGGCATCCCCGTGGGCGGCGTGGTGGTGAACATGCTGATCCAGCAGGACCAGGTCCGGGCCGACAGTCCCGAGTTCGTCAGGAACCGTGTGGCGATGCAAGAGGCGTACATGAAGGAGATCTGGCGCGATTTCGACGGCGCCGTGCGGGCCATCGTCCCGCTGTTCGATGACGAGGTGCGGGGCGTCGCGGGACTGAGCAGGGTCTTGCCGTACGCGTTTGCCGGGGAACCGAGAGCCCGGTCCTAGCGCCGAAACAGGTGCTAGGTGCTAGGTGTTGGGGTTTGACCTAACACCTAGCACCTAGCACCTAACACCTCACACCTGTCGTTACAAGGTGTACAGCACGCTGAGGGCGTACTGATCCGCGCTGGCCGGACCGGTGACGCTATACCGGGTGGCGGCGCGGAAGTACTCCAGCCCCAGCGCGTAACGACCCGCCCGGAAGCGCAGCAGCGCGTCTCCGACGTGACTCAGCTGACGGGCGAGGGCAAGCCCAGTCTCCTGTGTGTAGCGCCGCGCGTTCGGTTGGTCCATGCCGTAAAAGGCCCAGAGGCTCCAGTGTGGATCGAAGTCGTAGCCCGCCTGAGCCCACGCGCCCCAACCCCGGATGTTCCTCACCGTAAACTGCGTGATGTGGGCGAATTGCTGTCCGATGTCCTTCCCGTAGTAGAAGTTGCCATGGAGGGTGAGGCTCCCGGGCGCGATGCTGCCGCCCGCCTCGACCGCCCAACCCGTCAGGTTGGACCCGGCGACCCCTGTGCCGGTCGTGTCCTTCCAATCGAGATGGCCGACGACGTAGCCGCTCCAGGCGAGCTTCGCGCTCTTCCGCGAGAAGTTGAGCAGCGCCTCGACTTGCGGTAGCCCGGAGGCCTCGCCGCTGCCGGTGTTCCGGACTGCCGCGGTGTCGCCGGCGGCCGCCACGGCCGGCCCCGAGCCCTTAAACGCGGCCAGCTGCAGCTGCACGTTTACCGGCTTCCCTACAGTGAGATCATGGTAGAGAAAGACGCCTGGGAACCGCCAGCCGATCTTGCCTGTGGAGCCGTACCCCAGCGGGAACGCGATGTGCGTCAGCGACACCGGCGTTTCGCCGAACAGGGGCGCCCAGAACTGCCCGATGCGCACGGTCGTCCGGCCGTTCGTGAGGTCCACGTACGCGAAGCGGATGCGCATCTGCGGCTGCTCGTCCCCGAATGGCGGCGCGCTGGTGAACGTCCCGAAGAAGTCGCTCTCGAGCGTGGCCTTCGGCGCCCAATGCCCGAGCACCGGCGAGCCGCTGAAGGTGAAGTTGATGCGCGTGTTCCGAACGTCGGCGTCGGTGAAGAACTTGTCGGTTGTGGGCTGGGTCGCGGCCGCCCACTCCGCGTTTTGCCCTTGTCCGAAATTGCCGAACAGCCCCCGGTCGGTGAAAAACGTGGCGTTGATGAAGCCGCTGATGGTGAGCGTCTCGCCTTCTCCCAGCTTGACCACCTGCTGAGCTGGGGCGGCACGTGCGCCCGCAAGGATGACGACCGCCGCGACAACCGGCCGGGAGAACGATGCCATCCGTCTTGTCATGACATCCCCCTCGATGAAAGGTGTTGAAGGCGGTGCGCTAACTCCGAGGCTTCCGTCCGTGGGCCGTGGTATCCGGCGGCTTCGCCAGGTTCACCGGTGGGGTGTAGATGATGCGGTACGGGTTCTCGGGCACCTGGAGCTGTTGCACCACCGCCGGTGGAGCGGCGGCTGCCTGCGCGGCCCGCCCGCGGGCGGCGCTGCCGCCGCAGGCCGTCACGGTGAGAAACGTGGCGCTGAGAACCGCGGTGCTAGGGACGGGCGCACGGACCTGCATGGTTCTCCCCTCCGCTCTAGTTCGATGTCGGTGTGCTCTCTTGCTCGCCCTTCGGAGATGTCCCTTCACGAGACGCGTCGTCGGACGGCGCGCCGCAGGCGAGCCACCCGCGAAACGATTCCGCATCTTGGGCCAGGCGCCACTCCTCAAAGATCGACAGCGCCATCGCCCGGACGCCGCCTTCGCTCCCGCCGGCGGCGAGGCACTGCTCCTGCAGCCAGGCTTCGAACTGGTCCGGCTCCGGGTCGGCGGCGACGGCCCGCTCGAGCAGGTCCCGCTTGATCGCCAGCCCGATTGCGTCGGGGGTCGTATCCCGCTTGCGGCGCCGGCGCCTCCCCTCCGAAGCGTCGAGCGCGGCGAGCAGCTCGCGGCAGATTTCGCCGGGGCGAAGCGATATCGGACCGCTCACGCGCCGTCCTTCCGGGCCCCGGAAGCCCTGACCCGGGCTTCGAGCGCGTATCCGGGCCGCTCGGGTCGCCTGTAGCCACGCTCGAGCGCCGCGACGTCCAGGTGGACCGTCATGAGGTCGTCCAGCAGGATCGCCCGAGCAGCGAGCGGACGCACCGTCGTGACCCCCTTCAAGTAGCCCTTGCAAGTGCCGCACACTTCGACCCTGCGCATCTGCTCGTCGCTTTCGGGCGTGAGGTAGCCGAGCTGCTCGTGATCGGTCTCGTCACAGAACACGCAGCGCAGCGAGGGAACCACCCACGCCGTGCCGCAGCGCCCGCAGCGGAGCTGGCGCTTGCGCTCGAGTCCCGCGTACTCGGCGACGACGGGCCACGCTCCGCACAGCGGGCAGTACCCCTCCCACCACGCCGATGGGACGGCCCCCGCCCAGGTACGGGCGCACGCATGCAGTAGCGGGAGGGCCGCCATCTGCCCCACGACCCGCACCGCCTGGGGCTCCATTCCAGCCGCCCTGGCGAGAGCGTCGACGGAGGCATCGTCCTGGTTCACCGCGGCCTCGAGCAACACGAGGACGTTGATGGCCTGAGGCGCGCCTCCTGCCCGCCCGTTCACAGGGACGCCGAGCTTGAGGAGACGGCGCCCCCAGCGGCGGGCCGCGCGCTCGTCGAGTGTGATCTCGGTGCGACACAAGAGCGGCGCCTTGACGGGTCGGTCCGCCGCCGGCGCCGGGAGGCCGGCCTCCCACCAGCCGCCATCTTCGCTCTCGCCCAGGGCGGCCTCCAGCAGAGCGAGCCACGGCTCCGCCTCGGGGTGTTCGAGGCGGGCCGCGGCGATCCGCTCTTGGATCTCTAGGTCCCGGTGACGCCGAAGACGGGCATTGGGCCAGAGCATTTCACCTTCACCGTGCGGCAGGGCGTCCGGTAATACATCTTCGCGCCTTGGTGCAGCTCGGCCACGGGGTCGTGGTTCCCTGGGTCGCCACCGGGTCCGCCTCCCCGCACCCGCCTCGCTTCCGGGCTCGCGCAACCGGCCAGGGCGGCCACGGCCAGGGCGACCTGCCACGCGCGCTTGGTCCTCATGCTACATCCCTGCGGCGACGCGGTAGCGCTCGATTCCCTCGGATGCGAACATCGTAGCGAGCCGCAAGAGAAATCCTCCGAGGAGCACGAGCCTGGCGGCATCCGCCACCGGTTGCCGTCTCGCATGCAGGCGCAGAGGTGCGAGAATCCCCACCCCGACCACGCCTACCAGCAGGACCAACCCCCACCCCCACGAGCTCAACCAGACCCGGTTCACCGAGCCCAGGGATACGAGGAAGACGACGAGAATGAGCAGCTCCACGACGAGCGCCTGGCTGTCGAACGAGGAGAGCCAGGCGAGCGACCGTTCCGTGGCGCCGCGCCCGGGGGCGAGCAAGATGAGCGTCGCGGCCCCCGTGGAGGCTCCCGAAGCCAGGAACAACGCGCCCAGCCAGGGGCTGTCCGCCCAGATCGGGCGATTGGTGACCGAGAGGAGAATCCCCGTGTACCCGGCGAGGAAGAAGCCCAGCAATGCGCTGATTCCCGCCACCAGCTTCCCCAGTGCGCCGCGGTGCAGAGCGCGCAGTGCCGGGGAGGCGAGACGGCCCTCCTCCGCCATCACCCCGAGCGCCGACAGGATAGAGAACGCTCCGAACGCCAGCACCACCCACGCCCCGAACGAAATGGGCGACCATGCCTTGAACATGATGGCCGGGAAGTTCTCCGACTGGAACAGCATGTGCCAGAAGCGCAGCGGCTTCCCGAGATCGACCGTCAGCAGCACGCCGCAGAGGATCGCTCCCCAGGCCGCGACGTAGTATCCGGTGCGAACGACCGGGCGGTCCTCCGGTCGGCCGAGCCAGTCCAGGATGGCGGCCAGGAAACAGGCGCCGCCCGCGATCCCGCCCACGAAAAAGTACAGGATGATGAACCAGGTCCAGTGCGGCGCGCCGCTGAAGAAGGTGTCGGACATTAGTTTGGCCCCCCTCCCCCTGTGCCGCCCATGTCGTCCATCCGGCGTTTGCGCAGGCCCACGAGCGCCAGGATGCCGAGGACCGCCGCGCTCGCCAGGGAGAGCCTGGAGCTCTTGGCGAGGTTGCGGGATGGCAGCTGGGGTTTGTGCGGCAGCCCGTACACTTCGTCTTTGTCCACGAGCAGGTAGAAGGAATTCAGCCCGCCGAGGGGTCCGGTCGAGTCCGCGCCGTACAGGTGAGCGTCGACGCCCTGGGCCTTGAGCTGGTCGACCCGCTTCTGGGCCCGCGACCGCAGCTCTGTTATCGACCCGAACTGGATCGAGTCGGTGGGGCACGCCTTCGAGCACGCGGGCTCGAGCCCCACCTTGAGGCGGTCGTAGCACAGCGTGCACTTCTGCGCCGTGCCCGACACCGGGTTGACGTCGATGACGCCGAACGGGCAGGCGGCGATGCAGGCGCGACAGCCATTGCACACGTCGGACTGGATCACCACGGTGTCGAACTCGGTGCGGATGATGGCGCCGGTCGGACACACTTCCAGGCAGCCCGCCTGCACGCAGTGCTTGCACACGTCACTCATCATCAGCCAGCGGCCGTCATACGGACCCTTGAACTGCTCGATGAAGCGGACGTGCCGCCAGTGAATGCCGTCGAGCCGGCGGGTGTTGTCGTAGCTGTCCCCGGACAGCTCGCGGATCCCGCCGTTCTCGGCGGGGAGCTGGTTCCATTCCTTGCACGCGACCTCGCACGCTTTGCAGCCGATGCAAACCGTGGTGTCGGTGAAGAATCCCATGGCCTCGGGCATATCACGCCTTCTCCACGTTGCAGACGAATGCCTTGCCTTCGTGGATCGACACGTTCGGGTCCCCGACCCAGGACGTGAGGTCGTTGACGACGTCGCCGGTAGAGAGCCCCATCCACCCCCAGTGCCACGGCATGCCGACGTGGTGGATGGGCTTGCCGCCGATGTGCATCACTCCGATGCGATCGGTCACCAGCGCCTTGGCGCGGATGTGGCCGCGGGGGCTCGACACCACGACCCAGTCGAGGTTCTTGATCCCCTTCTCCCTGGCGAGGTCCTTCCCGAGCTCGATGAACAGCTCGGGCTGGAGCTCGGCGAGCCACGGCAGCCAGCGGCTCATGGCGCCGGCCAGATAGTGTTCGGTGAGCCGGTATGTGCTGATCACGTAGGGGAACTTCGGGTCACCCACCGCGGCGAGCTGGTTGTACGGCTTGCCCGGCGCCCAGACCTTGTGCACCGGGCTGGTCTGCTGCTTGTAGAGCGGGTTGTGGATGGGCGACTCGTGCGGCTCGTAATGCGTCGGCAGC
>DATDFP010000347.1:0-24070 GCA_036522535.1 Gemmatimonadales bacterium | reverse complement strand
CCGCGCGCTCCGCACCGCCGTCCACGAGATCGAGCTCCGGCTCAAGCGCCCGATGCTGTACCACGTCATCGCCGTCCAGCCATGGTCGCGCATCCCCGAACGCCGCTACGCGTTGATCGACTATGAACCATAATGCGGAGTGCGGAATGCGGAATGAGAAGAACTTGCTTCGGGTGCTCAATGCACCGCGACCGGCACGGGTGGAGCATGACGCGGACGGACGTCTGGTGAGCGTTTCCCTTCGCGTCGGCGAGACGTGGGGCGTCCCCAAAACCGTCGAAGGACTCGGCGAGTCCTGGCGCATTGACGATGAATGGTGGCGACAGCCGATCATACGCCGCTATGTCGAAGTTGTACTCGAGGGTGGCGCGCGAGTGGTGCTGTTCGAGGACATAATCACCGGAGAGTGGTTCGCACAGATGCCGACATAATGCCGAATGGGGAGCACGGAATCGAAGCCCGCCCTTCCATTCCGCATTCCGAATTCCGCACTCCGCATTGGCCCTGAATTTCCATGTACGCCGAATTGCATGCCCACTCCGCCTTCTCGTTCCTCGACGGGGCCTCACTCCCCGAGCAGCTCGCGCTCACGGCCGCGCAGCTCGGGCTTCCGGCGTTGGCGCTCACCGATCACAACGGCCTGTACGGCTCGATGGCGTTCGCACAGGAGGCGAAGCAACTCGGCCTGCAGGCGATTACCGGCTCGGAAGTGACGCTGCTCGACGGCTCGCACGTGACGCTGCTCGCCGAGACGCCCGAGGGGTACGCGAACCTGTGCCGGCTGATCACCGAAGCACATCTGGGCCGCGCCGACCGCCGCGACCCGCGACTCGACTTCGCTTCGCTCGAGCGGCGGCACGAGGGGCTCGTCGTACTCTCCGGCTGCCGCGCCGGACTGCTCGCCACCGTGCTCAAGCAGGAAGGCCGCGCCGCCGCCCGGAGGCTGCTCGAGCGCTGCCGTGCCGAGTTCGGGAAGGAGAGCTTCTTCGTCGAGCTCCAGCGCAACCTGGTCCGCGGCGATCGCGACCTTACGCACGCACTCTGCGATCTCGCGGATCGCGTACAACTTGACGTCGTAGCGACGGGGAACGTGCACTATCACACGCGCGAGCGGCATCGGCTGCACGACGTGCTGGTCGCGATCCGGCACCGCGCGACGCTCGACGGCTCGCACGACGTGCGGCGACCGAACAGCGAGTTCTTCCTGCGGCCGCCCCAGGAGGTCGCGGCACTCTTCTCCGACCGGCCCGACGCGGTCGCGCACACCGGCGTGATCGCCGAGCGCTGCAGGAGCTTCGACCTGACGCGCGACCTCGGCTACGTCTTTCCCGACTTCCGTGGCGCAGGCCGGACGCCCGCCCCGCAGGCCCTGGCCGAGCTGTGCCGGGCGAGGCTGGAGGAGCGCTATCCCCCGGGTTCCGCCCACCGCGACGAGGCCGGGCGGCGCCTCGAGCAAGAGCTGGCGCTCATCGAGCGCCATCGACTCAGCGGGTTCTTCCTGGTCTATCACGACCTCTTCGACCTGGCCCGCGAAGTGGCGGCGGATGTGCGCCGGGGCACCCGGCGGGCCCACGGAAACCTGCTCCCCGGCCGCGGCCGCGGCTCGTCGGTGTCGTCCATCGTATGCTACCTGCTCGGCCTGTCGCACATCGACCCGGTCGCGAACCGGCTGTTCATCGGGCGATTTCTCAACGAGACCCTTGCGTCGGTGCCCGACATCGATCTCGACTTCCCGCGCGAGATTCGCGAGGAGCTGATCCGCCGGGTCTACCGGCGCTACGGCGACGAGCACGTCGGGCTCGTCTGCTCGTTCCCCACCTACCGGCTCCGCTCGGCGGTGCGAGAGATCGGCAAGGCGCTGGATCTGCCGCCGGGAGAGATCGAGCAGACGGCGAAACTGGCGGACCGGCGGTCGGGGGGGGTGGGGGGCGGACTGGCGGACGAGTTGGACCAGCTCCCGGGCTTCGAGGGGCGGCGCACCGCCCCGCTCTGGAGAGAGCTGTGCGAGCTGGCCGAGGAGATCACGGGGCTGCCCCGCCACGTGTCGCAGCACGTCGGCGGGATGATCATCTCGAGCCGGCCCCTCGTCGAGCTCGTGCCGCTCGAGCGCGCGGCGATGGAGGACCGCGTCGTGTGCCAGTGGGACAAAGACTCCTGCGACGACGCGCGTTTCATCAAGATCGATTTTCTCGCGCTCGGCATGCTGTCGCTGGTGGAGGAGTGCGTCGAGCTGGTCGCCGCGCGCACGGGGACGCCGCCCGACCTCTCCCGCATCGATTTCGATGACCCCGCGGTCTACGACCGCATCGGCCGCGGCGACACCGTGGGGCTGTTCCAGATCGAGAGCCGCGCGCAGATCCAGATGATCCGCCGCACCCGGCCGACGAACCTCGAGGACCTGGCCGTCGAGGTGGCGATCGTGCGGCCGGGCCCGATCGTGGGCGGCGCCGTGAACCCGTACGTGCGCCGCCGTGAAGCGCAACGCCGCGCCAAAGCCAAGGGGCGCCGCTACGAGCCGCCGGTGGACCACCCGCTCCTGAAGCCCGTGCTGGCGGAGACGCTGGGCGTGATTCTCTATCAGGACCAGGTGTTGCAGGTGTGCCAGGCGCTGGCCGGGTTCACGACCGGACAGGCCGAGGCGCTGCGCCGCGCGATGAGCCGCCGGCGCAGCCGTGAGCTGATGGCGGGGTTCTGGGAGGAGTTCAAGAACGGGGCGGCGGCGCGCGGGGTCCCCGAGTCCGTCGCGCAGCGTGTATTCACGCAGGTGATCGCGTTCTCCGAGTTCGGATTCCCCAAATCCCACGCGGCGGCGTTCGGGCTGCTCGCCTACCAGTCGGCGTGGCTCCGGCACTATCACCCGGTCGAGTATTATTGCGCGCTCTTCAACAACCAGCCGATGGGGTTCTACTCGCTCGACGTGCTCGGGCGGGACGCGCAGCGCAACGGCATCGAGATCCGGCTCCCGGACGTGAACGTGAGCGACGTGTGGTGCACAGTAGAGCGGGACCTCACCCCCTGGCCCCCTGTAGGGGCTTCGGGAAGCCTCACCCCCTGTCCCCCTCTCCCTTCGGGAGAGGGGGAACTCGGGGCCAGACCATCGTCCCCCCTCTCCGGAACGGAGAGGGGGTCAGGGGGTGAGGACCCCACGAGGGGGTCAGGGGGTGAGGCCGCGGTGCGGGTCGGGCTCGGGTTCGTCCGTGACTGGAGCGAGGAGACGGCGACCGCCGTCGTGAGCGAGCGCGAGCGCAACGGACCGTTCCGGAGCGTCGGCGAGCTGGTGCGCCGCGCGCCCCCCAGGCTCAAGCGCGGCGCGATCGAGAACCTCGTGTGGGTGGGCGGGTGCGACGGCTTCGGTCTCACACGGCGCGAGCTGTTGTGGCAAATAGGGCTGTGGCTCCCACGCGAGGAGGAGCGCGGCGGTGACGCACGCGGCCGGCGCCAGCTCGAGCTCGCGCTCAACCATCCCCACGAGCACTTGCGCTTCGGCGGCCTGGAGCCGGACGAGCGGATGCTCGCCGAATACGCGGTGTTGGGGTTCGCGGTGAGCGGCCACCCGCTCGAGCTGTTACGCGAGGCGCTGCCGCGCGGGGTGGCGAAGAGCGACGCGCTCCCGCGGCTCGAGCACGGGACATGGGTCGAGGTGGTGGGCCTCGTGGTCGCGCGCCAGCGTCCCGAGACGGCGAAAGGGTTCATCTTCGTGCTGCTGGAGGACGAGGCGGGGATGGTGAACGTCATCGTGCGGCCGGACGTATACGAGCAGCACCGCGCCGCGATCCGCGGCGAGCCGTTCCTGTGGGTGCGGGGGACGCTCGCCAAGGACGACGGGAGCTTGAACGTGATTGCGGAGGAGGCGACGGGACTGAAATGCGGAATGCGGAAGGTGGAATGCGGAATGGAAGGGCAGGCTGACGATTCCGCACTCCGCACTCCGCATTCCGCATTCAGATTTCTCAAGACGATGCGCCGTGTAGCTCCAGAGTCGAAGGACTGGGGCTAACTTTCGACGTAGATTACCGAGGGAGGTTCCCGATGCCGCAGCACGAAGTTGCGACGCTCGCCGGCGGGTGCTTCTGGTGCCTCGAGGCCGCGTTCGGGCAGCTAAAAGGCGTGGAGCGCGTCCAATCAGGCTACTCGGGCGGTCACGTCCCGAGCCCGAGCTACGAGGATGTGTGCACGGGAACGACCGGGCACGCCGAGGTCGTGCAGATCACGTTCGACCCGCAGGTGGTGCCGTTCCGCGACCTGCTCCACGTCTTCTTCACGATCCACGACCCGACGACGCCCGACCGCCAGGGAGGGGACGTCGGCACGCAATACCGCTCCGCGATCTTTTATCACACGCCGGAGCAGAGAGCCGAGGCCGAGCGGGTCATCGCGGAGCTGGAAGCCGAGAAAGTCTGGGACGATCCGATCGAGACCCAGGTGACGCCGTTCGAGAAGTTCTATCCGGCGGAGGAGTACCACCGCGATTACTACCGCCGCAACCCGGACCAGGGCTACTGCCGCGCGGTGATCGCGCCGAAGGTCGCGAAGGTCCGCAAGCTCTACCTCGACAAGCTCAAGCAGCCGGTGGCCTGACCTGCGGGATGCGGGATGGGGGATGCGGGATGCGTCCCCACGCCACCCATCCCGCATCCCGCATCTCCCGTCCCGGTAGTCAACGATGCGTCTTTCCGAGATAGGCTCGCACCAGCGGCGCCACGCGTCGCTGCACCAACGCGGTCCTGATCTGCTGCTCTGCTTCGGGGCCGGCCTCGACCAGTAACCGCACGCCGCGCCCCTCGCCTTCCTGGACGGCGACCGGGATCCCGTCGCGATAGAGCACATGGTTCGTCGCGACGGCGGGCAGCGGGTCCCCGGCCGTAAGGATGCCGACGAGATTGAGCGGATCCGCCCCGCTCACCGCGACGAGCTCGCCGGTCGGCTCCTGGCGCCGCACCGAGCGCAGCAGTCCCACCGCCTCGGAAAGCGCGTACTGCTCGCCGGAGAACCCGGCAACGAAGCGGCCGCCGCGGATCTCGCCGCGCGCCTCGAGCCGGCGGTAGGCCCTCAGGACGTCGCGCCACGGCGGCAGTGGCGATTCGCGCGTCACGAGCCGCCGGAACACGACGCCGTAGCGGCGGAGCAGCTGCCGGGCGACGGCTTCCGCCACCTGGTCTTCCGGCAAGGGCGCCGACCGCGGCACGCGTGACCAGCGGCCCGCGGTCTCGACCCCAAACGGCGCGACCTTGCCATGGCGGCGGAACCCACCGATGGGCCGGCGCCGGTCGGACGGGACCAGCAGCGCCCGCAGCCCCGCGAAGCTGTCCGAAGTGACAAGCCCCCACGCCACGAGCTCGCCGAGGCCCTTCTCGACCTCGGTCCGCAACAGTCCTGTCGCGTTCACCAAATCGCCGAAGAACGAAGCGCCGCGCTGATCGAGCACGTCGAGCAGCGCCCGCGCCGCGTGCGACAGAGGCAGCTCGCCGGACTCGGGGCTCACCGCCAGCGAGCGCCACACGTCTCCTCGCTCCCGTCGAAACAGAGCCACGGGCGTCGTGCGGAGGGGCCCAGCCTTGCGACCCCCTCCATTCCCGCCACCCCCCGCGCCACCTGCGCCGTTCAGGACGGTGCGCGGCGCCACCGCGTCGAGTCTTCCCCAGGCGATCTCCCCCGATAGGCAGAGCCCGTCGAGCCACAGGGGATCGTACTCCTGCAACCGCGCCGGCAGCACATCCGTCTCCCACGCGCCCGCGGCGACCTCGTACCCGTCGAGCAGGTCGAGCACCGCCGCCAGCCCCTCGGGTCCCTCGGCGCGGGATGCATCGGCAACCCGCTGCCACTGGAAGAGGAAGCGGGTGAAGTCGGCCGCGGTGACCGGCTCGATCTCCTTGCGGAGCCGGTCCAGGGTGTAGCGATGAATGCGGGCGAGGAGGCGGCGCTCGCACCACTCCGGCTCGCTCGTGCCGGGGGTGAACCGGCCGCGCAGCACGAACCCTTCGTGCTCGAGCGCGCCGAGGGCGAAGTCCACGTCGGCCACCGGCACGCCAAGCGCCGTCGCGACGGCTGCTGCGGTCGTCGGCCCGACAACCTCGAGCCGGCCTCGCACGAGCTCACGCAGGGCGTCCGCGCGCGTCCAGCTCTTCGCCCGCTCACGCTCGGGCGGCGTGAGCGCAGGCTCGCAGCGCACGCCCGGGAACACCGCTTCGAAGAGCGGCACGCGCTCGGCGGCGATCCAGAGACGCGGCTCACCGAGGAGCGTGCCGCCGCGTCCTGCCCCGACGAGCTCCTCGAAATACGGCCGCCACGACGTTTCCCGTTTCCCGTTTCCCGCTTCCCGCTCCGGTACGAACCCCATCACAAGCAACGCATCGTGCAATTCGTCGGCGGAGCTGACATCGGGCCAGGCCTCGTCTTTCACGCGGGCGATCGCCGCCTGGTCGAGCTTGCCGAACTCGTCCGCCGTCTTCACGTCCAGCCCGCGGCGCGTGATGACGGCCTGGGTGCGGCGCTCCTCCAGCGGGGCGTCGTCCAGGAACGCGTACGGCTTCGCGTTCAGCGCCTCGTGCGACAGGGGCGACGGCTCCGCCGTGTCGCGCGCGACGAGCGCGAAGCGCCCCGCCTCCATCTCCTCCAGCACCCGCTTGAGCCCCGGAAAGTCCATCGCCTCGAGCAGACAGTCTTCGATCGTCTGCTTCACGAGCGGATGGTCGGGGATCTCCCGGTCGCCCACCAGGTTCTCGGGGCAGGCGAGCTGATCGGGAAAGATCGCCGCGACCAGGTCTTCGGCCTCCATCCGCTGCAGCGGCGTGGGCACCTTCTTCCCACCGCGCTGGCGCAGCACGGCGAGCGCCCGGGTGGCGTTCCAACGCCAGCGCGACTGGAACATCGGCGCGTCGAGCATCGCCTGGACCAGCAACCCCTCGACGGTCGCGGGCTTCAGGTACTGGAACACGTCCTCGAGCGGGAAGCTGTGCTGCGGCCCAAGCGAGAGGACGATCGCATCCTCGGTCGCCGCAGCCTGCAGCTCGAAATTGAAGCTGCGGCAGAACCGCTTCCGCAGGGCGAGCCCCCATGCCCGGTTGACCCGGCTCCCGAAGGGCGCATGCAGCACGAGCTGCATCCCGCCCGCCTCGTCGAAGAACCGCTCGAGCACGATCGTCTGCTGCGTCGGGATCACGCCGAGGATCTGCTTCGAGGCGGCGAGATACTCGACCATCTGACGCGCGGCGGGCTCCGGGAGCCCCGGGATCTCGTGAGCCAACCACGCCACGGCCGATTGGGGATCCGCGAGCCGCTCGGCGGCGTCCTGGCGCAACCGCGACACGGCCTCCGACAACTCCGCCGTGCGGGCGGGCGCCTCGCCGACCCAGAACGGGATGGACGGCGGCTGCCCCTGCGCGTCCACGACCCGCACCTGCCCCGATTCGATCCTGCGAATGAGATAGGAGGTGTTGCCGAGCTGGAAGACGTCGCCCGGCATGCTCTCGATCGCGAAATCCTCGTTGAGCGTGCCGACGAACGTGTCGGTGGGCTCGAGCACCACCCGGTAGTCGCCGATGTCGGGGATCGCCCCTCCCGACGTTATCGCGGCGAGTCGGGCGCCGCGACGGGCCCGCAGCCGGCCGTTCACTCCGTCGTAGTGAACGTAGGCGCCGCGCCGGCCGCGCCGCGTGGTGAAGCCCTCGGCGAGCATCTGCACGACGTCGTCGAAATCCTTGCGGGAGAGGTCGCGGTAGGGATAGGCGCCGCGCACCATCTCGTACAGCGCCCCTTCGTCCCACTCCTCGCACGCCACCGCCGCGACGAGCTGCTGGGCCAGGATGTCGAGCGGGCGCTCCGGGATGATCAGCCGGTCGAGCCGGCCATCGCGCGCGGCGCGGACCAGCGCCGCGCACTCGATCAGCTCGTCACGCGACAGCGGAAAGATCCGCCCCCTGGGTACCGCTCCGAGGTGATGTCCCGACCGGCCGACCCGCTGCAGCAGCGTGGCGATCGAGCGCGTCGAGCCGATCTGACACACCAGGTCAACGGCTCCGATGTCGATCCCGAGCTCGAGCGAGGCCGTGGCGACGAGCGCCTTGAGCTTTCCCTCCTTGAGCCGCTGCTCCGCCTCGAGGCGCTTATCACGCGACAGGCTGCCGTGATGCGAGGTGACGTGCTCGGCGCCCACGCGCTCGGAGAGGTGCATCGTCATGCGCTCGGCGAGCCGGCGGGTGTTCACGAACACCAGAGTTGTGCGGTGTTCCCCGATGAGCTGGGCCAATCGGTCGTACAGCTCCTCCCACACCTCGGCCGCCATCACCGCCTCGAGCGGCGAAGAGGGGATCTCGATCGCGAGGTCGAGTTGGCGGGCGTGGCCCGAGTCGATGATGCAGGTGTCACGTGCCGGGTGTCGGGCCCCCGCCAGGAAGGCTGCGATCTCCTCGATCGGCTTCTGGGTCGCGGACAGGCCGATGCGCTGGAGCGAGCGACCCGCCAGGTGCTCGAGCCGCTCGAGAGAGAGCGCGAGATGGCTGCCGCGCTTGTCCCGCGCCACGGCGTGGATCTCGTCCACGATCACCGTGCGCACCGTGCGGAGCATCGCACGCGCGTTTTGGGACGTGAGGATCAGATACAGCGACTCGGGAGTCGTGACCAGGATGTGCGGCGGACGCTTCGCCATCGCCTGGCGGTCGGGCTGCGGCGTGTCGCCCGTGCGAACGAGCGTGCGGATCTCCACGTCGGGTAGGCACAACTGCTCCAGCGTGCCGCGGATTTCGGCGAGGGGCTCGGCGAGGTTCTTCTGAACGTCATTCGAGAGCGCCTTGAGGGGAGAGACGTAGACCACCTGGGTCTCGTCCCCGAGAGCGCCGTCCAGCCCCTGACGAAGCAGGGAGTCAATCGCGGCGAGGAACGCCGCGAACGTCTTCCCGGAGCCCGTGGGGGCCGCGATCAGCGCGTGCCGCCCGGATTGAATGATCGGCCAGGCGCCGCGCTGCGGCTCGGTCGGATCACGAAACCGCGACTCGAACCAACGCGCGACCACGGGATGGAAGCCGGAGAGCGTCATGACATGATTCTATGGCGAAAATTTACCGAAGGCGAGTGGGCCTTTCACGCGCGAAAATGTCAACAAACATGATTAAACAGTGTAATAGTTGACTAAACATTGTTCTGAATCTACGTTCCTTGCTCCTGCACAGGGAGCTCTGAACCATGGCGGCGCGCCCCGAGGTAGCGGCCGCGAAGCGGTCAATCGCCACCTACCAGGACTTTCTCTCCGCACTGCTCTCCGACCGGGAGCGCTTCTTCGACGAGGTGGTCGCAGGCACCGCGCTCCGCGCCAAGCTCCGCTATGCCGCCGTAACGATCGGCGGACTGGCCGGGTTCTTCGGGTTGGTTGCCGGCGCCTATTCCGGACCGGCGCAGGCCCTGTCGGCCGGCATCAAGCTGCCATTCCTGTTCTTCGCGACGTTCGCGGTCTGCTTCCCGGCGTTCTTCGTCGTACAGGTTCTCGTCGGCTCCCGCCTGCGCTTGCTGCAGGTGGTCGTGCTGGTATTCGGAGCGCTGGCGCTGACGTCCGTTCTGCTCGCCGCGTTCGTGCCGATCACGCTCTTCTTCCTGATTACCGGCGCCAATTACTATTTCCAGCACCTCTTGAATATCACGATCGCGGGTGTCTGTGGACTGTTCGGCATGTACGCCCTACACGAGGGGCTCAGCGTCGTCTGCGAACAACGCGGGGTTTACCCGAGGAAGGCGCTGACCATCATGCGGGCGTGGGCGGTGCTGTTCGCATTCGTGGGAATCCAGCTGGCGTGGAGCCTTCGCCCCTTCCTCGGCGATCGTAACCAGCCGTTCCGCGTGTTCGGAAGCTACCAGGGAAACTTCTACGCGGCGATCATTTACGCCGCAAAGCAGCTGGTGCAGGGAGGGGGACAGCCTCCCGCGCCGCCCGTACCTCGGTTTCGCGGCCTGCCGCTTGCCCCGGGCGACACCGCTCGAGACACGACCAGCCGGCGCGACCGCCCATGACACGTGACGGTCACAGCTTTGAGAACGAGATCCTCACCATCGAAGAGGTCGCGGCGTACTTACGCCTCACGCCGCAGACCATCTACCGGTGGGCGCAGGAAAAGCGCATTCCAGCGGCCAAATTGGGCAAAGAGTGGCGCTTTCGGAGGAGCATCATCGACCAATGGCTCGATGCCCAGATCCTCGCCGACGAGTCGGGCTTTGGCCACCTCAAGAGGCAGCGTTGAGCGCGGCCTCGAGCGACACTCCTCGCGTCGCGGCGATACGCTCGAGCGTCTCTCCGATCTTGTTGTTCGGGGTCGAGGCGCCCGCGGTGATGCCGATCGCCAGAGGCCCGGGCGGAAGCCACCCGGCGCGCCGCTCCTCCGCCGTCGCGCCCACCGGGCGGAACCGGATCGCGGCCGTCTCTGGATCGATGCAGGTCGCGTCCTCGATGTGATAGGTCGGCACCCTGCCGTCGCAGATCGCCGCAAGATGGGTCGTGTTGCTCGAGTTGTACCCGCCGATCACGACCATGAGGTCGAGCCGCTCGGCGATCAGCTTGAGCACGGCGTCCTGCCGGTCCTGTGTCGCCGAGCAAATCGTGTCGAAGCTGCGGAAGTGGTCGGCCAACGCGGTCGCCCCGTAGCGCCCCACCATGCTGCTCCGCAGCTCGGCGGCGATGGCGAGCGACTCGTTCGAGAGCATGGTCGTCTGGTTCGCCACGCCGACCCGCTCGAGGTCGACGTCGGGGTCGAAGCCCGGTGACATTCTCTCCGAAAAGCGGTCCAGGAACTGCTCCTTGTTCCCCGCTCCCTCGATGTAGCCGCACACCGCGCGCGTCTCGACCATGTCCCGCACGACGAGGTACCGCCCGGTGGGGTACCTCGTCACCTGGCTCGCGGTGGCTTTGGTCTCCTCGTGATGGTACTTGCCGTGGATGACTGCGGTGAAACCGTCCCTCGCGTACGACTCCACCCGCTTCCAAACGTTGAGCACCGAGCCGCACGTCGTGTCCACCAGGACGGCGCCCAGGGCTTGGAGCCGCTCGAGGTCTTTCACGGTCACGCCGAACGCCGGCAGGATCACGACATCCTTCGGCGTCAGCGCGTCGAAGGCGAACTCCCCGCCCTCCTGGCGGAGCAGAAACTCCACCCCCATGCTGCGCAGCTTGCTGTTGACGTGCGGGTTGTGGATGATCTCGCCGACCAGGAAGAGCCGCCGGTCCGGAAATTGGGCGCGGGTCTCGTAGGCGTACTCGACGGCGCGGTCCACGCCGTAGCAGAATCCGAACTCGCGAGCGAGCTTGAACGTCAGGTCACCCACCGTGAGCGCGTAGCCGCGCTCGCGCATCAGGTCCACCAAGCGGCTGTGGTAGTCCGCGGTCAGGGCGCCCGTGATGCGACCCTTCAGGCCGAATCCGCGCCGGAAATACGTTTGCTCCACGACGTGAATGTAACCGGACGGTGTCCGTCACGCGTTGCGCCCGCTCAGCGCATCACCTCGCACGAGACGGAATCCGAGTCAAGCGCGATCGCCTCGAACGACGCGACGAGCGACGACCGCGCGGTGGTCCCGACCTCGACCCCCGTGCCGCGCGCCGTGATCCTCACCCCGCCGGATCTGCGGCCGACCGAGACCGTACCGCTGTCCGCCCAGAGGCCGTGCGCGACGTCGCCCAGCATGAAGCGCGCGGCCACCACGGCTCCGCGCGCCGCTACTGTGTCGCCCCGCTCCAGCAGGGGGAAATCGCCTGCCGCCAGCGAATCGCCCGAGCGCAACCAGACGAGCACGCCGTTGCCACCCTGGGTTCCTCGGATCAGCACTCCTCTTGCGGCCCCACCTGCCGCACGACGGCATGGCCCTGCGCTGGCGGGCGCGTCGAAGCGGACCGTGTCCCGGGGCGGGTGGGCAACCTGCGCATGCAGCCGCGCGGCGGGCTGCGGCGAGTTGCCGCAGGCAGTGCCCGCGACGGCGAGCGCCCACAGCGCGAAGCCGCGACCGGTCAGGGGGAGGGGGACGGAGGCGTGTAAGGGGAAGGCGCGCCGAGCAACGCGCGCGCCGCTGCCGGCGGCAGCGTGTGGGGAGCGAGCGCTTCGACCAGGTCGGCGGGCAGGGGTCGAGACTTGAGGTGCTTGCGATCCACGCACACGAGCACCATCCACCCCGCGGCCACGAGCCCGGAGCTGGGCGCCCGCAGCACGTCGAAGTTCAGGGTCATCGACTTCGTGCCGACCCGGCCAACGTACGCGGCGACCGTCAGCCGGTCGTCCAGGCGCGCGGGCGCGTAGAACTCGCTATGGACCGCTTTCCGGGGCAGGAAGATGTCGTAGCGATCGAAGATCCGCGTGTAGGCGAGGCCGCACGAGCGGAACAGCTCGGTCTCGGCGATCTCGAAAAACCGCACGTATGACCCGTAGAAAATGATGCCCGCGAAGTCCACGTCGGACCAACGGACATAGTCCTCGATTACGAACGGCTTGGCGGACACGGCTTCCCGGGCGGCGACTCGACCGAGAAGCTAGGACTCCCGAAACCGCGACGCCAGACTAGGAGGCGGGGGGGTGTGGCGAAGGGAGCGGACGGGGGATCGGGGAAATGGGTGGCGCTACGACGCGCGCGCCGCCTGTACATGCCCCTTCTGTCCGTGCGGACGCAGGCCGTACTCACGGAGCCGCCGCCACAGAGTGGTGCGGCTGATCCCGAGTCGACGCGCCGTCTCGGCGAGCCTTCCTCCCGTGACCTCGAGAGTATCGACGATCGCCTGTCGCTCGCGCTCGGCCAACGTCTTCGCGCGGTCCCCGTCTGCCAGGAAGATGGCCTCACCAAGGTCGGTGGGGCCGTGCTTCAGCGCGCGGACCCGGCCGCCGAGCGCCACCAGGCGCTCCCGCAGCGCCGGGCCGCGTACGAAGGTAGGGTCGCCGAGACTGTCGATCAGCCTGCGGGCGCGGTGGTTCGCGTACAGCATCCGGCCATGGGTGTCGAACACTACGACTCCTTCGCTGAACGACTCCATCACGGCTTGGCCGATGGGGGCGAAGGAGGGCGGTGAAGGGAGCATTGGGCTCTTCTCTCGCGTTGCCATACGTGATTGGATACTCGGAATGAGGGTCAGAGTTTCAGGCAGCGCCGCCATAAAGAGGACCCTCGGAGTGGTGCGACGTCACAAACTCCCGTGCGCCCGGGACGACCATTCTCCCCCTCCCTGGGCCCAAATCCAGGCTCGCGTAGGGTGACCGCCACAGGGGCGGGCGCCCGGGAGAGCGCTGTCTCCCTGCGCCGCGTGAGGGTTAGCGCCCCCGATGCCTGCCCCGCCGCCCTACCCGTGCCCCATGAGCGACCCTCTCCCGCCGCTCCTCGTCCGCGGGCCCGCCCTGGCCTAGTTGGCGCCGCAGGTCATCAAGGGTATCCGAGCGCAGCGCCTCGCGCTTGCCACGCACCACCGTGAACCGCACCGGCCGGTCGAATGGGGGGAGGTCCTGCGCTTGGAGTCGCCGCGCCTGGCCCTCCTTGAGTCGCACCCGCACGATCCCCACGCCGTTCTCCACCTCGTAGTCCAGAGGGACTCGATCGCCGTACAGGTGGACCGACGAAGGCAGCGCCTCGAGTGCCTGCCGCGTGTCGACGGGGATGGTCTCGTCCACGTCGAGTGTAATCCGGGTTTCGACGAAGTCCTGCCAGGACGCCACGCTGTCGATTTGCCGCCCGAGCCACACGGCAACCTGCTCGGTCGCGGCCTCTGCCAGCCGGCCGCCAGAGCGGCGCCAGTAAAAGCCGAACCGCTCGAGCGCCCGCCGGACCCGCGCCTGATCGGGGTGAGGCGTGTGGCCCGCGAGCAGGGCATCGACCAACGCGGCCCGTGCCGCGCCCGCGAGCTCCTGCGGGAACGGGTTCGGCAGGGGCTCCGCGTCCCGCTCGAGGAGGAACCCGGCGTATTCCACGGTCCGGATCACCATGAGCCCTTCCCGCCGTCGCTGCCGCTCGAACGCGACCGTGGGCGCTCCGCGCCGGCTGTAGCGGCGGATGGCGCGGGCTGGGAGTTGGGTGCCTTCGATGCTCGCGCGGGGTACGCCGAAGCGGTCGGCGAAGTAGCGCAGCGTGCCCGCGACCGCTCCCCAGGTGCCGCACATGGAGCCCCGGCTCACGCGGACCTCGCGGCCGTCGGCGGTCTCTTCATCGATCACCAAGTCGAACGGCATCACGCGCGCGACGAGGTCGGCGAACGCGGCGACGGTCTTCTCCCCCGCGTAGGGCAGCCTCTCGGGCAGACTGAGCTCGAGCTGCCGGTACACGGATGCGGTTCCGAGCGCCACGTCCTCGATCGCCTTCACGAGCACGCCGCGCCCTTCCGCCCAAGAGTCAACCGACTCGTGGAACAGATGGCGCGGCAGGCCGTAGACCTCCCCCAGGTAGCCGTGCTTGTTGACCGCCTCGGCGTAGACGTTGTAGGCCGTCAGATGATCGCTCCCAGGCACGGCGAGGCCACGCAGGTTCCGCTCCTCACGGGTCATACGGTGCAGGGACTCGATGTTCGCGGCCACCGCAACGACCGGGATCAAGTCCGCATCCGCGTGATACAGCAACTCGCCCCACGGCCGCTCGACCGGCATCGCCTCGACCTCGCGCCCGTAGCGTGTCAGCCGTCCGTTTTCGACGAGCCCCCGCTCGGTCAGGAGCTCTACCGCATCCCGGTAGGCCCGCCGGTCCAGCGGCACGGGGAGATCGAGATCCTGTGCATCGACGCCCAGCGCGGCGCACGTGATCGCCACCCGCTCCGCGTCCCCGGCGAGTTGGAACTCGGGTGCGGTGGGCCGGAGTTGCTCGAAGACGAGATCGCGGTCGCTCAGGATGTAGACCTCGCCGCGTTCCACGCGCCCGTGCACCCGACCCGCCATCTGGAGGATCTCATTGGCGCCGAGATAGAGCCGCGTCAGTACGTTGCGGCCGCGCTCGACGACGTTGGCGTAGCGCGCGTCGTAGATCACGACGGTGTCGAGCCCGCGGATGTTGAGGGCGGACTGGCCGGCGGCGGTCATGGCCAGGAGAAAGGGGCGCCTCACCTGGCCATCCAGAAAGGGGCGGATGACGCGGATCGGCTCCCCACCGTGGTAGAAGGCGGTCGCCAGAGCCTGCCACCGGTCGCCAAGCTCCTTCGCGATCTGCTCCACCTCCGCCCGCGTGGGGACGAACACCGCCACCCCCCGACGCTCGCGGATCACCCGCCGAATGAAGGGTTCGTTGAGAAACTCCAGCGCCTGCTGCGGGAGCACGCGCACATCGGCGGCCCTGGCCGGATCGAACGCGTGCGTCTCGAGCACCTCGATCGAGGCGAGGTAGCGCGCGTAGAACGTCGGGTCCACGGTCGCCGACAGCCAGATGAAGCGGCACCGCGCCCGTTTGCCGAGCGCGAGGCAGAGCTCCAGCTCCGCCGAGGTCTGATGGATCTCGTCCACGACCAGCGTGTCCCGCTCGGTGATGAGCCCGTCCTCGAACCAGCGCCGCGCGATGCCGGTGGTGACGATGACGACGTTCCAGGTGGGCGTCTCGGGGGTCGCCTCGCGCTCGCGGTTCACCACCCCGACCTTGAGCGGCGCGCGGAGGATGGTCGTCGCGATCGGCCGGATGGCGAGGGTTTTCCCGGTCCCCGTCCCGGCCACGATCCCGAACCCGCGGCCCGACGCCGCGAGACGCCGGATGTCAACGCCGTGCTCCCGTTCGAGCAGCGTCTCGATGTCCAGGGTCATGGCGAGCTCGATCGTCTCGCACGCCGCCCGGGTGGGGGCGATGACGATGACCCGTCCGGTCGCGGGTTCCGCCGCGAGGAACGCTTGAGGATCGGGGGGGAGAAAATGATCGCGGGAGATGCGCACGCCTGAATACAAGGTAACCGGTGCGGCAAGCGCAAACGGCCCGCGCGGCCGTGGCGCGGCGGCGGTGCCCCTCAGTCTCCCAGGCTGATGCCGAGATCCCGGGCCGTGGCGATGGTGTCGGAGTCGAGCGGCACGCGTTTGGGCGTGGCGAGCGCCTCCTCGATGGCCACCGAGTCGATCGTCGGCGGCCGGAGGGCGACCATGTTCCCGAACTTTCCCTCGGCGATGAGGCGCACCGCGGCGGCGCCGAACCGCAGCCCGAGCAGACGGTCGAACGTCGTGGGACTCCCGCCACGCTGCAGGTGGCCGAGCACCAGAGTGCGCGTCTCCTTGCCGGTCATTCTCTCGATCGAGTTCGCGACCTTGTCGGCGACGCCGCCGAGGCGCTCGTGCTCCGGGTCGACGAGCGATACGGTCCCACCTCTGGGCACCGCCCCCTCCGCCGCCACCACGATGCTGAAGTGGCGGCCCTCGACTTCGCGCCGGCGGATCTTCTGGCACACCGTCGCGAGATCGAAGGGGATCTCGGGGATCAGAATCACGTCGGCCGAGCCGGCTATCCCTGAGTGCAGCGCGATCCACCCGGCATACCGGCCCATAACCTCGACCACCATGACGCGCTCGTGGCTCTCCGCCGTCGAATGGACCTTGTCGATCGCGTCGTGGCGGTCTGGACCGCGGTGTCGAACCCGAAGGTCGCGACCGTGCCGCCGACGTCGTTGTCGATGGTCTTCGGAACGCCGACGACCGGGATGCCCTTTTCGCGGAACAGCCGCTGGGCAATGCGCAGCGAGCCGTCTCCGCCGATGGCGATCAGGGCGTCGATCTCGAGCGCCCGGAACGCCGCGACGAGCTCGTCGGAGCGGTCGCGCTCGACCGAGGCACCACCGGACCGGGGTGCACGCCACCGGAAGGGATCGCCGCGATTGGTGGTCCCCAGGATGGTGCCGCCGAGATGGGTGATGCCGCGCACGGCGTTCGCGTCGAGCGGGACGACGCGATCCTCCCTGAGCAGCCCGCCGTAGCCGCGTCGGATGCCGACGCATTCCCAACCGCGATGGAGCGAAGCGAGGACGGCGCCGCGGATGACGGCGTTGAGGCCGGGCGCGTCACCGCCCCCGGTGGAGATGGCGATCTTCAACGCGATGGAGGTGGCGCAACCTGCTGCATCAGCCGCAGCACTTCTCCCGGCTCGGCGTGGCGGCCCACGGCATTTTTCGAGAAGACCCGGCGCCCGTCGACCTCGACCTCGAAAACGCCGCCGGAAGATTGGATGAGCTTCACGTCGGCGTGCGGATACACCTTTCGCACTTCGGCCGCCAGACCGGCGGCCCGGGGCTCATAGTTTCAGACGACGCAGTATTCGATTGTGACTCGCATACGAGCGATGAAGAATAGTCGCGCTTGACACCCGGCGCCACAGTCCCGACCTTGCGCCACAATCCATGAGCCTGCTCCTCCGCCTGAAGGCGTCTCCGGGGTTGCTGGTGCAGGGGCTCGTGTCGCTCGCGGCCGGGCTCGCGTCCGGATGGGCGGCGATTGGGTACGCTTCGGGGCGGGGGAACGTCGGGTCCACGCTCGGGCTCGAGTTCCTCGTCCTCGTTGGGATTGGCGCGTTGACGCGAGGGTACGGCATCGCGCTCCCGGGCAACGGCTTCTCTTCCTACGTCCTGGGCGTGACGACGTTCGCCGTGCTCGACGGCACGTGGAGGCTCGCCGCCGTCGTCGCGCCGCTCGCGCTCGCGACCGGCGACTTGCTCCTGCGGCGGCTGCCCCCCTCCAGAGCGCTTACCAACGCAGCCCACGCGACAGCCGGGAGCGCCGTCGCCGGCCTCGTATACGAGCGGCTGGGCGGCGCCACGGGCGCGCAGGCGCTGGCCACCGTGAACCTCGGCGCGCTGGCCGCCCTGCTCGTGCTGCTCCCGGTCGCGGTCAATGCCACCCTGTACCTCGAGCTCGCGCTCGGCCGCCCGCTCGCGTCGTTGGACTCCGGGCTCACGGCGCGCTGGGAGGCGATCGTGTACGCGTGCTCCGCGGCGCTGGCACTGGGGTGGCTGCGCCTGACCCATGCCGGCCTCGAGAGCGCGGACGCGCTCACCCTGGCCGCCGTGCTCGCGGTTGCGACCGTCACGAGCGTCTACGTGATCCGCAGAGCCGTACGCGCCGACGAGCTGGAGCTGCTCCAGGGGCTGTCGCAAGCAATTGCCGGCGACTTGAGCCTCGCCAGGAGCTTCGCGCGCATCCAGAATCTCACCCGGCGGCTGGTCCCCTGGGAGCAGATGGGCTTTGCGCGCTACGACCCGCGCACCAATCAGATGGAGCTCGTCGCCGACACCGCGGTCAGTGCGAGGGGCGGAGCAGCGGGAGCGGCCGTCGCAACCGGGCGCCCGCGGCTCGGGTTCGATGCGGGCGGCGGGGCGGCCGTCGAGGCGGTGCGGCTGCGGCGTCCGGTGGTCGCCCACGCGTCCGAGGCCGGCCTGGGAGGGGAGATCGTCCCCGGGCGAGATACACCCGGTTCCGAAGTTCTCGTGCCCCTGTACCACGCCGGCGAGCTCGTCGGCCTGTGGAGCGTGCGCCATTCCCGACCCCGGGTCTACCAGGATAGGGACGCGGCGCTCTTGGCCCTACTCGCGCCGCAGCTGGCGCTTCTGCTCGCGATCGATGCCTCCGTGCAGCCGGTGGCGGGAGCTTCGGAGCGGACCGGCGCGTTCGTCCACACGCTCCGCGCCACGGCACGGCAGATCCACGCCTCGAGTCAGGGCGTCACGGCGGCGGCGCAGCGCTCCAGCCGCGGTGCCCGGCAGGTCGCGGGCGTCCTGACCTCGCTCGGGCGTGAGGCCGAGCAACTGCAGCGCCACGCCGGAGCGGTGGCCGAGGCCGGTAGCCAGACCCGGCAATCGGGCGCGCAGATGGACAAGACCACCGATAGGGTCCGGCTCGCCACGCAGGCCGCCGTCCGCCGCCTCGCCGACCTGGGCGCGACGACCGAGGAAAGCGCAAATGAAGTCCGCCGGCTCCGTGACGTCGCCGAGCAGGTGGAGAAGTTCTCGGAGACGATCGGCCTCGTCGCCAACCAGACTAACCTGCTGGCCCTCAACGCCACGATCGAGGCAGCCCGCGCCGGCGTGCACGGGCGCGGCTTCGGCGTGGTCGCCGACGAGGTCCACAAGCTGGCGGAGGCGAGCGGGCGTGAGGCGCGCAACGTCGGCAAATCCGCTCAGGACACGCGCAAGGCCCTTGACCGGGCGGCGCAACTCCTGGAGCGGATCCGCACGGAACTGAGCGCAGTCGCCCAGGGCTCGGCGGACTGGGTCCGGGACCTGGACCACATCGCCGAGGCCGCTTCGGGGACCGCCCGCGCCGGAAAACAGGTCGCAGACCTCGCGGGCGGGATCGTGGACCTCTCGGCCAAGATCAGCCGGGCGGTCGAGCACGCGCAGTCGGGTGCGCAATCTTCCGCCCAAGAGGCAGAGGCCGTCGCGGCGGGGGCGGCCGAGCAGCTCACGGCCATCGAGGACCTCGCCCGCGGCGCGACCGAGCTGGCCCAGCTCGCCGACAGCCTCGCCAAGGCGGTCCGCGTCATCCGGGGTGAGAACGGGCATCCGTAGGCACGGGGTGACGGATGGCACCCCGGCGCCGTGACCGCGGGCACAGGAATCCGGGGCATGGGTTTTTAGTTTACCGCACACTTATTATCGTAGGCCCACGCCCTGGGGCTAAGGAGCAGCCGTGCGGACACTCGTGATCCTGGGAATGGGTTTGGTCGGCGGGGCCTCCCACCTCCACGCGCAGCGTGTTCACCAGTTCGAATTCGGCGGGTTCGCATCGTTCACGCGATACGATCGAGCGTTCGACCTCAAGAACCAGATCGGGGGCGGCGGCCGGATCGGCTACTTCTTCACCAGACTCCTGAGCGCGGAGCTCGAGGGAGGCTACCAGAGCCCGAACCCGAGGACGGGCACCGCGTCCCCCACTCTGGCGTTCGGCAGCGCGAGCCTTGTCTTCAATTTCGCGAGCGGCGACCAGCAGCTGTTCTATATCCTCGGTGGGGTCTCGCGGCTCGACTTCGAGAAGTCGTCGCCGTACCGGTTCACCGATAACGCCGCCCACGCGGGCATCGGTGACCGCGTGTTCCTTGGCAACTGGGGTGCGCTCCGCGTGGAGGCGCGCGCCATCTATGCGCCCAGCACCGGGTTCACGGGCGCGGACTGGGCCGGCCACGTCGTCGGCTCGCTCGGCCTGTCCGTCTTCACGGGCGGGGGCGCGGTCTCGGATCTCGACCACGACGGAGTTCCTGACAACCGGGACGCCTGCCCGAACACGCCCGCCGGCGCGAAGGTGGATGCCAAGGGCTGTCCGTTCGACTCGGACAAGGACGGCGTAGCCGACGGCTTCGATCAGTGCCCGAACACCCCGTTGGGTGCGCGCGTGGACGCGAAGGGTTGCCCGATGGACTCCGACAACGACGGTGTCTACGACGGGATCGACCAGTGCCCGAACACGTCGGCAGGAGCGCACGTAGACGCCAGGGGCTGCCCCTCCGACGCGGATGGCGACGGCGTGCCCGACGGCATCGACAAGTGCCCGAATACACCCGCGGGCGCCACGGTGGACGCCACGGGTTGCCCCTCCGACTCGGACAAGGACGGTGTGTTCGACGGGATTGACCAGTGCCCCAATACGCCTGTGGGCGCCGCCGTGGACGCCAAGGGCTGCCCCTCGGACTCGGACGGCGACGGCGTGCCCGACGGCATCGACAAGTGCCCGAACACGCCGCGGGGGGTCGAGGTGGACAGCGTCGGGTGCCAGCGCTTCAAGGACTCCGACGGCGACGGTGTGGACGACTCCAAGGACAAGTGCCCCGGGACGCCGGCCGGCATGCGCGTCGACGCCAACGGCTGCCCGATTCTGTTCACTCCGGAGCGCACGCCGGTGATCTTGCGCGGGGTGGTCTTCGAGACCGGCAAGTCGATCCTCAAGGCCGAGTCGTTCACGGTGCTCGACATCGTGGCGCAGTCGCTCCTCGCGAATCCGCAGATCCGGATCGAAGTGGCGGGCTACACCGACATCACCGGCTCTGCGGCGCTGAATCTGAGACTGTCCCGGGCGCGGGCGGACGCGGTGCGCACGTACCTCGCCCGCAAGGGCGTCGCGCCCTCCCGCATGATCGCGCGAGGTTATGGGCCGGGGAACCCGGTCGCACCGAACACGACGCCCGAGGGGCGCGCGCTGAACCGGCGCGTGGAGCTGCATCAGTTACCGTAGACGCGTGGGCGTTTGGTCACCGGGCAGGCCGCGGATGAACCGGTGGAAGAAGAGCCAGCTCCAGCAGCGTGTCGCGCTGCTGGGGCTGGCGCTGGGCGGCGTAGCCGCCCCACTCCCGGCGCAGCACGCCGGGCAGTTCGAAGTCGGCGCGTTCGGCTCTTACACCCGCTACGACAAAGCCTTCGGCCTCGACAACCGGGCGGGCGGCGGCGCCCGCCTCGGCTACTTTTTCGGAAACGTCGTCGGGCTCGAAGCGGAGGTCCTGTTCCAACCCAACTACACCGTCGGCACCGGTGGCGCGGCGACCACCCTCGAGCCCCTGATCGCGAGCGGCAGTGCCGTGTTCAACGCGCTGCGGGGCCCCCGCGTGACACTGTACGCCCTCGGCGGCTATTCGCTCCTCGACTTCGGAACGCGCGCGCCGTACCACTTCACCGATAATGCGGCGCACGCCGCCGGCGGCGCCCGAATCCTCTTGACTAACCGGATCGCCCTTCGCGTCGAAGGGCGGGCGATTTACACGCTCAGCACCAAGTCCACTTTCGGAACCACCACCGCCACCCATTACGTGGCGACGGCCGGGCTTTCGGTGTTCCACCTGGGCGCGCCGCCGCGTTACTCCGATAAGGACGCGGTCGCTGCGACGAAGGCTCCGCCCGGCTCGGACGCGGACAAGGACGGGGTACCCGACGGACTCGACAGGTGCCCCGACACGCCCGCCGGCGCGCACGTGGACGGCGTCGGCTGCCCGACCGACGCCGATCAGGACGGCGTACCGGACGGGATCGACCAGTGCCCGGACACGCCCCTGGGCGCGGTCGTCGACGCCAGGGGCTGCCCGGCGGACTCGGACGGCGACCGCGTACCGGACGGCATCGACCAATGTCCCAACACGCCCGCGGGCGCGACGGTGGACACGAAGGGGTGCCCAACGGATACAGACCACGACGGTGTGTCGGACGGCATCGACCAGTGCCCCAACACGCCCGCGGGCGCGACCGTGGACCCGAAGGGCTGTCCGGCGGACTCCGATCTCGATGGCGTGCCGGACGGCGTCGATCGCTGTCCCAATACGCCGCCGGGCACCCGCGTGGACGCGACGGGCTGCCCGCTGAAGGAGGTCGTTCGCGACTCCGACGGCGACGGCGTCCCCGACAACCTCGACAAGTGTCCGAACACGCCGCCGGGGTCGCAGGTGGACGCGAGCGGCTGCATCATCCTGTTCCAACCGGAGGCCGTGCGCCGGCCTGCGCCCGGCGTCCCGCCCCGTCCCACCTTGATCCTGCACGGAGTGAACTTCGAGTGGGGCAGATCGGCTCTGACGCCCGACTCGTACGCCCTTCTCGACCAGGTGGCGGGCTCACTGATCGCCAACCCCGAGATCCGAATCGAGATCGCGGGTTACACCGACAACACAGGCTCGCCCGTGCTCAACGTGCGACTGTCGCAGGCGCGGGCGGGTGCCGTGCGGGCGTACCTCGCCCGTCAAGGGGTGTCGCCCGGTCGCATGATCGCGAGGGGATACGGGGCCGCGTCCTTCGTTGCGCCGAACACCACGGCGGCGGGTCGGGCCCAGAACCGGCGGGTCGAGCTGCACAAGCTTAACTACTAGACGCACAGACGCAGCAGACGCACAGACGCACAGAGGAGCACCGCCGCTCTGCTCACCCCTGTGCGTCCGCTGCGTCTGTGCGTCTGCTGCGTCTAGCAGTTAGTGTCGCATGCCCGTATTTTCTTCACCCCTGCTCCGCCGATGAGTGCAACCATGAACATCTGCAGTTTGCTCCTCCCGTTCGTGGCCGTTTCCCTGAGCGCCCAGTCAGTCGCCAGTTCCCCGCGCCCTCCCGCTCGCCCCCACCCCTTCCAGGCCACCGACTACTACCGTCTCGTTTCAGTCGCCGAGCCGCGCCTCGCGCCCGACGGCCGGCGGCTCGCACTCACGGTAACGACCGTGGTCGAGGACAAAGATCGTCGCCACTCCGAGATCTGGATGGTCCCGACCGACGGCCTGACGCCCGCGTTCCGCTACACCAGCCCCGCCACCGAGGCGTCGCAGCCGGTGTGGTCACCGGACGGCTCGCTGCTCGCGTTCTCGAGCAAGCGAGAGGGCTTCCCCGACGACATCTGGTTCCTGCGCGCGACTCCGCCCGGAGGCGAGGCGTTCCAGGTCCAGGGCGTGCACGCGGTGCCGGTGTTCTCGCGGGACGGCAAGTGGCTCCTCTATAGCTGGCGCGGCCCCGAGCCCGACAGTGCCAAGCAGGAGAAGTGGCGCGAGCGCATCTCGCCGACGGCGATCACCCGTGGGCCCGACCCGAAGCGGTTTGACGGGCGGGTGTACACGTCGCTCCCGTTCGTGGAGGACGAGCGCGGCCTCGTTGCGCCGCGCGAGGCTCGGCGGCCGAGCCATCTCTACCTCGCGCCCATCGGGGGCGGTGAGCCGAAGCAGCTCACCAGCGGCGCGCTGAGCCAGCGCGACCCTGACTGGTCTCCCGATGGAAAGGCGGTCGTATTCGTGCAGGACTCCACCGAGCTCGACGAGGTCA
The DNA here is from genome assembly GCA_036522535.1 of Gemmatimonadales bacterium. Taxonomy (GTDB): domain Bacteria; phylum Gemmatimonadota; class Gemmatimonadetes; order Gemmatimonadales; family GWC2-71-9; genus AG12. The sequence continues at coordinate 417 of DATDFP010000347.1, read as the reverse complement.
GGAGTGAGCCGCGACCGCAGCTGTACGTGCTCACCGTGGCGGACGGCGTCCCGCGCCGGCTCGCCACGCCATTCGTCGAGAACCGAGCGCCCGCTTGGTCGCCCGACGGAAAGTCCATCGCGTTCGTCTGCTCGAAGGGCCGGGGTGAGGAGAACGACGTGTGCGTGATCCCCGCCGACGGCGGAGCGGTCCGCAACCTCACGACGGCATGGGACCTCGATCCGAGCGCTCCGTCCTGGGCGCCGGACGGCAGGATCATCTACAGCAGGGCCGAAATCCGGGGCAACATCCACGTCTTCGCGATCCCCGTGGCGGGCGGCGCGGTCCGTCAAGTGACGACGGGCGAGCGCCAGCTCGGCGGCTTCGACGTTTCGCGCGACGGGAAGTGGCTCGCCTACAGCGCGAGCGACATCACAC
>DATDFP010000346.1:0-5220 GCA_036522535.1 Gemmatimonadales bacterium | reverse complement strand
CGCGGCGCCGGCGCTGAGCTCGGCCGGCGACGCCGATGAGCCGAGCGCGTCCCGGGCGCGGCCGAGATCAACCGCGAGGCGCTGCACGGCGGCGACGATGAGGTCACCGGGTGCCCCTTTGGTCGCACCTTCGAGCGCACGTTGCACAAGCGGCTCCGCGGGGAGCCCCGCGGCTCGGGCCGAATCGACGAGGGCTCCCACCGACGCCTGCGCCTCTGGCGGGAGACGCGCGAGGCGCGGATCCTGCCCGGCGGCGGCGCTGGCTACGAACGCCGCGGCGAGCGCGCAGACGGAGGCGATCCACGGGCAGTGACGCCTCATCAGGAGCTTCCCACCGTCACGACGGAGCTTGGCGTGCCGAACTCGTCGTCCCGCGCGGCGGGCGCCGTGGGATCGGCGAGCCAGCGCCTCCCGTCCACCAAGAAAGCGTAACGGTACCGTCCCGGCCGGAGCGGCACGACCGCGCTCCATACCGGCCCCCCCTGCATGCGCCGCATCGGCGTGCGCGCGGCGTCCCAGTCGTTGAAGTCGCCGACGAGCGACACCCGAGCGGCGTGCGGCTCAACCACGATGAACCGGAACTCCCGCGTTGCGCGCTCGGCGGGCGGCGCGGAGGTCGGGCCCGGCCAGCGGCCGGACAGTGCGAGGACGAGCGCGGCAAGCCCCGCGGCGATCCCAAGCCCGGCCAGCGGCGAGAGCTGGATCGCGCGCGGCCGCGCGAGCCAGCGCCAGGCCACCCGCGCCGCACGGAGTCCACCGTGGCCACGTCGCACCGGGAGACGCGCGATCTCCTCCATCACCCGCGTATCGACCGCCGGATCGATCTGTACCGGCCGGCGCAGCTCGCTGACGACGCGCTCGATCACGTCCTCATCGTGCTCAGACACGTTCCGCCTCTCTGAGAATGACCTGCAGCTGCTCGCGAGCGCGCTTCACCCGCATCTTCAGCGCCGACACGCCCGCGCCAGTCAACCGTGCCATCGTCTCGTACTCGAGATCCTCGACGTGCTTGAGGAGGAAAGCCTCACGGTATTCGGGCGCGAGCCGCGCGAGCGCCCGGTGGACCGCATCCTCCCACTCGGTGCGCTCGGCTCCGCTCGGGTGCGCGACGCCGTTCAGCGCCCCTTCGTCTCGCACGAATAGTCGCCCGCGCCTCGCCGCCCGCGCCCCCGTCGTGCGGCAGCGATTGACCAGGATGCCGTACAGCCAGGCCCCGAATCGCTCCGGCGCGTAGCAGCGGGCGAGCGACCGATACCCCCGGACGAAGGCGTCCTGCAATGCTTCCTCCGCATCCTCCCGATTCCCGAGCATGTGCATCGCGTACCGGCCCAGCCGGTCGCGGTAGCGCGCGACGAGCCCGGCATAGGCGCGCGTGTCGCCGGCCAGCACGCGGCGCACCAGGTCGGCGTCGCTCGTCTCCACCTTGTCAATACCCACGCGTGCACCCCGGGCGTCACAACGGGCGAGACCTTGAATATGTGACGCGGGACGGCCGAGCGCGGGTATTGCGAAACGGAGCCGTCACGGGCCCGGCGCTCGGTTGCGCCGACCGGAGCGAATCCCCTATCCATTGAGCGACCGATGCCGAACCGCCTCTCGCTGTTCCTGCTTGTTCTGATCGCCGCGTTGATCCCGACCGGGTGCTACCAGGACGATGCGGTGTACGCTCCCCACGGAGCCCAGCCGTTGGCCCGCGTGTTCTTGACCGACGCACCCTTCCCCTACGATTCGGTCGCCAGCGTCAACATCCACATCGTCCGCATCGAGGCCAACGAACAGCCCGACACAAGCGGTGGAGGAGAGTGGGTGTCGATCGCCGAGCCGGATCGGAGCTTCGACCTCCTCGCTCTCCAGCAGGGCACCACGGCGCTGCTCGGTGAGGCCCAGCTGAGCGGTCGTCTGTACCGGGCCGTCCGAATGGTGATCGATGCCGACCGGTCCTCCGTCGTTTGGAGCAACGGATCCCCCGCCACCGTCGCCTGGCCGTGGCCGGGGAGCGGCTGGATCACGATGTACGCGCTCGTGGCGGAGCCGCTCTCCTTGGTCGCCGAACAAAGCACCCTCGAGATCGTGATCGACTTCGACGTCGGCCGAAGCTTCCTCTACGACTACTACGGCACGGGTGTGTTCACGGTCCTCCCGTGGCTGCGGGCGGTGCACCGGGCGTTCACGGGCACGATCGCCGGTGTGGTGACCAGCGCCTATACGGGCGAGACACGACCGGTCAAGAACGCGAACGTCACAGTGTACGCCGGTGACCCGAACCGGTCGCCGCTCACCTGGTACGTCGCGGCGACGGGGAGGAGCGATGCCGCTGGACAATACACGGTCGGGTTCGTGAGCGGGGGCACCTACATCGTTCGGATCGAGCAGCCCGACTATCCCTTCCTCGAAGCCGTGACCACGCCGAACGTGGAGGTTTCTGCCGGGGCCACGACGACCGTCTCGGTGTCCCTCCCCGAGGCGGGCTCGACCGGCGGAGCCTACATCCGGATCTCCGGGCCAACTTCCGTCGGCGTCGGGGGGACCATCACCCTGAGGGCCTCCGTTGGAGACGCGACCGGCCAGGACGTCCCCAATCCGGCGGTGACGTGGACGAGCAGCGATACCTCGATTGCGCAAGTGTGGGGAGTCGGCGACACGGCTGGCGTCGCCGGCCGCCGGCCGGGGGAGGCAACGATCCGCGCGACGAGCGGCGGGCTGAGCGACTCGCTCACGATCCAGGTCGTCGGCTCGTTGCTTCCGGTGGCCACGGTCACCGTGATCCCCAGCGGCGCGAGCCTCGGGGTGGGGGACAGCGTGGGCTTCAGGGCGGAGCTGCGCGACTCGGCCGGCAACGTCCAGACCGACCGGCCGGTCGCGTGGTTCGTCAGTGACAGCACCGTGCTGAGCCTCTTCCCATTCGGGACGCAGGCGATCATCCGGGCACGCACCGCGGGAAGCGCCGTCTTGAGCGCGACCAGCGAGGGCAAGACCGGCCGGGCCACCATCACCGTGCACTGACCGGCGGCCTCCGGGCGGCGAGCGGGATGGGCGGCAGGTCGTGGCGGCATCGCGACCTGCCGTTTACTTTGTTCGGCCCGTGTCACCTCGCCATCACCGGCCGAGCCCTGTCGATCCCTCGTGCCCCACCCGCCGAAGGGTGCGGCCGCGGATCGTGCCGCGCGTACGACATGGGGACTCGCCCGGCTCCTTGGGCGTGAACCGGGGAGGCTGCGTGGGCCGTCTCGGACTAACCGGGCTTTGTCTCGTCCTGGCAGCCTGCGCGCGCCATCCCCGGCCGTCGCTCGTCGGCCCATCGTCGGCGCCGGTCATGCTGCCCCCGCAGCTCTTCAATGGGGGCGTGCCCCGGACAGCGGAGGAGTGGCGTGCGGCCGGCCGCGAGGCGGCGACACTCTTGTCCCAGTACGTCAGGATCAATACGACGAACCCCCCCGGGAACGAGCTCAAGGCGGCCCAGTGGCTCAAGGCTGTGCTGGCGCGGGAAGGGATCGAGTCGCAGATCTTCGAACCCCGGCCTGGAAAGGCGAACCTGTATGCCCGCGTGCGTGGCGACGGCAGCGCGCGACCGCTCATCTTCCTCAATCACATGGACGTGGTGGTCGCGTCGCCGGAATACTGGAAGGTGGATCCGTTCAGCGGTGTGGTGAAGGACGGCTATCTCTGGGGACGCGGCGCGCTCGACATGAAGGGCGAAGCGATCGCGCAGCTGATGACTCTCATCATCCTGAAGCGCGCGGGGGTGCCGCTCCGGCGGGACGTGATCTTTCTGGCGACCTCGGACGAAGAGGTCGGGGCGGGGGTCGGGGCGGGATGGTTCGTGGAAGCCCACCCGGAGCTGGTCCAGAACGCCGAGTTCCTGATCAACGAGGGGGGCACGATCCGCGCCGACGTGAACGGGCGGATCGAGTACTACGGCGTCGGCACAACCGAGAAATCTCCTTTCTGGCTCGAAGTGACGGCGCGCGGGACGCCGGGTCACGGCTCGCGTCCGACGCCGGACAACCCCGTACACCGGCTGGTCCGGGCGTTGTCCCGAATCGCGAACCATCAGACGCCGCTCATCGTGACGCCTGTAGTGGAGCGGTATTTCCGCGACCTCGCGACGCTCGAGCGCGACCCGGCACGGCGGGCATGGTTCGCCGACATCCGGGCGGCGTTGCGCGACTCCGCGGCGGTGCGAGCGGTCACCGCGGATCTTACCTACAACGCGCTGCTGCGCAACACCATCTCGATCACCGGCTTGCGCGGGAGCGACCAGACGAACGTGATACCACCCGTCGCGACGGCGGCGATCGACGTGCGCCTGCTCCCGGGCCAGGAGCCGGCGGCGCTCCTGGCCGAGCTCGTGCGCGTCGTGAGCGACACCGCGGTGTCCATCACGCCTCAGGGACGGAGTTGGCCCGCCACCGAGAGCCCAACCGATACCGAGCTGTTCCAGGCGATCGTGGCTGCCGTCCGGGCGCGCGACCTCAAGGCGCTTGTCACGACCCCGCCGCTCACCGGGTTCACGGACAGCCACTACTTCCGCCGGCTGGGGATCGTCAGCTACGGCCTGTCTCCGTTCCCGCTCGACGAGGCCGAGTCGCGGGGCGTGCACGGGAACGACGAGCGCGTGAGCCTCGAGGACCTGAACTTCGGCGTCCACTTCATGTACGACGTCGTCTCGCGCACCGTCGCGAGGTGATCGGGCCGCTCCTCTATCCGCGGCCGTACCCGCCCAGTCGCGCGCCCCGGCCGCCCGTGTGGCAGCGGCGGATCGAGGCGCCGTTGGGCGCGGCGGTCGAGCTGCTGCTGGCGCCGTTCTGGCGTTGGGACCCACGCGCGCTGCGGCTCCCCGAGGTCACCTTGACGGTCCGGGGACTGCCGCGCGCGTTCGTCGGCTACCGCATCGCGCTCGTCACCGATCTGCATCACAGTCGTGCGGTGCCCGATTGGTGGATCCGGGAAGTCGCGGCGCGCTCGGCGGCGCTCGCGCCGGATCTCGTGGTCCTGGGAGGGGACCTCGTTAGCCACCGGCGGCGGGAGCTCGACGGGTTGGCCGAGTTGCTCGCCTGCTTCACCGCACGCGATGGCGTGGTCGCGGTGCTCGGCAACCATGACCATTGGGTTGGCGCCGAGGCGGTGGCGGAGGCGGTGAGGGCCGCGGGCGCGGATCTGCTCGAGAATCGGCACCGCCTGATCGAGCGGGGCGGGGGAGGGGGGCGGGATGGCGGACGG
>DATDFP010000345.1:0-3436 GCA_036522535.1 Gemmatimonadales bacterium | reverse complement strand
CGTTCCGCGTCACGGCACCCGAGGTCGAATCGATGGTGACCACGCCGCGGCAGTTGCCGCAGCCTCCGGTGTGGGGCCCGTGGTGCTCGTCGAGCGCGAGGTTCCACAGGATCACGCCCTTGGCCCAGCCGCGTGTGGCGCGGATGATCAAGGTCTGCACGAACCACTTCAGGTTGTCGGCGAAAATCGGGCTCCACTCGCCGCCCGAGCACTCCGTGAAATACGCATCCTTGTCCGGATGGGCGTCGTGCACGGTGGTCTGCGCGGAGACCTCCCCGGCGTAGCAGTGCCAGGCCACTCCGGCGATATAACGGGACGCTACCGGGTCAGCGAGCACCTGCAGCGGCGACTGGGGCAGGTCCCAGTTATGGTCCCACTCGAGGATCAAGGTCCGGATGTTGCTGCGTGCGAACAGCGGGCCGAGGTATTTCCCCACCAACTCGGCGCGCGCCGGTGCGTCGAGGCGCATGCCGGGGTAGTCCGGCGGCTCGTAGTTGGGCTCGTTTTGAACCGTGATCGCCTCAATGGGTACGCCCGCCGCGCCGTACGCCTCGACGTAGCGCTTGAAGTACTCCGCGAGAGACCCGTAGGCCTCGGGACGGAGTGTTCCCTGGATCAGGCTTCCTGTGGTCTTCATCCACCCGGGCGGGCTCCATGGCGTCGCCATGATGGTGAGATGCGGATTGATCGCAAGGGCGCGCTGCACGACCGGCAACACATAGGCCCGATTGGAATCGATCGAGAAGTGCGCCAGGGTGGAGTCGCTCTGGCCCGGAGGCATGTCGTCGTAGCTGTACGGATGCGGGGAGAAATCCGATGCGCCCATGGTCAGGCGGATGAAGCTCAAGCCGATTCCGGGATCGCGGCCGAACAAGTCCTGCAGCAGCGCCTCACGCTGCCCGGCAGCCATCCGGTTCTCGAGGAGCCACGCGGAGGCATCGGTGATCGCGGCCCCGAAGCCTACCATCGCCTGATAGCCGGTTCCCTCGTCGACGGCGATCCTCGTGACCGACGCCGGTGGGGCGCTGGAGTCGAATCGCACGTCGGCTTCACGCGAGAGCAGCTTTGATCCGGTGGCCGTCGTCAGCCACACCTGAACGGTCGGCCCGGTCGTTGCTCCCTGTCCCGGCGGTGGGGAGCCGGGGGACGGCTCCCCCGGCGCCAGACGCCCGCACGCGACGAGCGTGCCGAGCGCCCACGCCAACCGGGCGATCACCACCCCGGGTTCTGCGTCAGGTTGGGGTTGATGTCCCGCTCCGACTGGGGGATCGGCAGCAGGTTGCTCGGCGCACCGTGCACCGTCGTCTCGCCGGGGGCGACCGTCTGCAGCTCCGTGGTCTTGGCCACCATCACGCTGTCGAGGATGCCCCAGCGCGACAGGTCGAACCAGCGCTGTCCCTCGAACACGAACTCGCGGCGGCGGTCAACGCGCACGGAGTCGCGGAACGCCGCCTGGGACAGGCCGGACACGGTGGGGATACCGGCACGCGTGCGCACGAGATTCAGCGCCGCCTCCGCGGTCCCCGCCGTCGCCGTCCCGCCCTCGTTCACCGCTTCGGCATACATCAGGAGGACATCGGCGTAGCGCAGGACGATCCAGTCGTTCGCCTGCCTCGCCCAGGCGCGCGTATGCATGTTCTCGAAATCCGTCTCGTCCAGGTACTTGTTGAACGCGGGACCGAGGGCGGCCGGGGGATCGGACCAGGTAACGGTGTCGCCGAGCGCATCGACGTACGGCGACCGGATGAACGTTCCGTTCCGGCCGCGCTTGTCGGCCGCCGCAAACAGATTCTCGAGAGACGGGGCGACCGTCATCAGGCCGTAGGCGTCACCGCCGGGGAAGCCCGAGGGCAGGCTGAAGAGCGTGTGCACGCTGCCGCCGCCGGGATCGAGCACACCGTCGTAGTTGATCTCGAAGATGCTTTCGGAGTTTGCGATCTTGGTGGCGATCTTGAAAATGTCCTTCCAGTTGGCCAGGAGCACGTAGCGGCCGCTCGACATCACTTGCCCCGCCGTCTGAGCGGCGTTCGTCCAATCCCCGCGCGTCAGATACACCTTGGCGAGCAGCGCCTGAGCGGCGCCGCTCGTCGCCCGGCCGAGGTCGGAGCCCGTGTAGGAGGCGGGCAGCCCCGCCGCCGCTTGCTGCAGGTCACTGACGATCACCGCGTACACATCGGCCAGGGGGGTACGCGACACGCGCAGCCCGTCCAGGGATTTCACTTCGTGCTCGAGCAGCGGCACGTCGCCGAAACAGCGAACGAGGTTGAAGTACGCGAGCGCCCGCAGAAACCGAGCCTCGTTGAGCAGCCGGTCGCGCAGCGCCGAGTCCATGGTGATCCCAGGCACGCGATCGAGCACCGCGTTGGCCCGGTTGATGATCCCGTACGCCCCACCCCACATGCTGCCCAGGGGCCACTCGGTGGCGTTGAACACGTAGTCACTCATCCGATGCCCATCCGCTCCGAAACGGGGAGCGGCGAAGATGTCGTCGGTGGCGATGTCCGAGATGTACCAGAATCCCAACCAATAGAACCACTTGGTACCCTGGTACACCGAATTGACCGCCGCGACCGCGTCGGACGACGTCTTGTAGAAATTCTCCGGCGTGATGACGTCCGATGGGCTCGGGTCCAGGAAGCTGTCGCAGGCCGTCGCGAACGCGAGCGACGCCAGCGCGCCCAGCAGCGAGAGTCGTTTGGTCCGTCCCATGTGAGGGCTCCGTTTCGCCTAGAAGCCGGCCGTGAAGCCGAAGGTGAACTGCCGCACCTGCGGGTACGAGCCGAAGTCGATGCCCTGAGCGAGGTTCGTCGTGGCGTACTCGCTGATTTCGGGGTCGTAACCGGTATAGCTCGTGACCGTGAAGAGGTTCTGCGCGCTGACGTAGGCCTGCAGGCGCGTCATAGCCCGCAGGTGCACGCGCTGTAACCAGGCGGCCGGAACGTTGTAGCTGAGCCGGAGATTCTTGCCGCGAAGATAGCTGCCGTCCTCGACGAACAGATTCGACTCCGTGCTCTCGAACGTGTTGCCGATCTTCGGGGAAGGAATGCCCTGACCGCCGCTCATCACATCCTGGAGCTGGTTGACCGTACCCCCGGCGGCCGTGAGCAGCGACCGGTTGATGTTGTAGATCTTGTTCCCCACGGACCACTGCAGGAACACCGACAACTCGAAGTTGCGGAAGCTGAATCGATTCGTCAGACCGCCCGTGTACTTGGGCTGCGCGTTGCCGATGATGGTCCGGTCGGCGGAGGTGATCACCGAGTCGCCGTCGAGATCCTTGTAGATCGGCTCCCCGTTCTGCATGCCGGCGTACACCCAGCCGTAAAACGAGTTGATCGGCTCGCCCACCTTGAGGACGGTAGGGTTCTGGTGTGCCCCGCCGCCGACGTAGGGATAGGCCCCCAGGACGATGCTGTCGGGGCCGAGGTTCAGCACT
>DATDFP010000344.1:0-4380 GCA_036522535.1 Gemmatimonadales bacterium | reverse complement strand
TTCCGGATTGGCGTATATTGGGCGCCATGAACGAGGCCTACCGCGAGATGGTAGACACGTTTGGCCGGGGGTGGGAGCGGGGGGACGTAGACGAACTGGTGTCGGTCTTCGCGCCCGACGCCGTATTCCTCGAGACTCCCTTCAGCGAAAGAACCGTCGGGATCGACGCGATCAGGGCTTACTGGAAGGACGTTCCCGTAAACCAGGCCGAGGTCAGCTTCAAGTCCGGCGAGGTCTACGTCGCCGGCCCCTGGTTCGCGACCGAGTTCCGCTGCCTCTATCGCCGCCGCCGAACCGGCGAGCGGATAGATGCGCGGGGGGCGATATTCTGCGAGACGAAGAACGGCAAGATCACGGAAATGAGGATGTACTGGCATCGATCCGCGTGACGATCGATGTAGGGCCGCAGCATGCTGCGCCCCTACATCTGCTGCCGGCGTACGTATTCCAGCGCCTCCTGCATCAGCCCGGCGTGCCGCATCCCGATCCGCATCGCCTGAGCCACCGCCTCTTCCTCGTCCATTCCTTGATCGAGAATGAAAAAGGGAAGCAGGGTGACTCCCACACGGTTCCCGCTCCCGCAGTGGAAGAGCACTTTCTTCTTGCCGGCGAGCGCGCGCACCGTCCGGCGGACCTGGTCGAACGTCTCGTCGCTGAGCGGCCCGTGGCTCACCGGGATGTTGACGTATTCGAGCCCGGCGGCGACGACCGCGTCGGGCGTGCGGTACGGCTGCGGCTCCATGGGCTCGCGGATGTTCAGCACTACTTCGCATCCCGCGCGCTTGAGCGCCGCGAGCTGCGCCGCGCTGGGCTGGCCGCCGGTCACGATCCCGGGAATCGGCTCGCAGGCGTTGGGGATGCCGGCGGCGGCGTTGAGGAGTTGGCTCACGGGGAGCTCCCGGCCTGGCTTTGAGACCAGAATTTAGGGGATTCGCCCAGTTATGCCCGCCTCGCGCCGTGCGCCCCTCCGCCGCCATCTCGCCCCGCGCCAGAAGCTGTGGCTCAACTGGGACGGCGTGTTCCTCATGGGGCCGCGCTATCTGCGGTTCCTGGACGCGGTCGATCGCACGGGGACGATCCGCGCGGCGGGGCAGGTTGTCGGGTGGAGCTATCGTACCTGCCTCAACCGGATCCGCCAGATGGAGCGCGTGCTGGGCGCGAAAGTGCTCGCCACGACCCGGGGTGGGCGGGGAGGAGGAGGTGCCCGTCTCACCGCCGAGGCGCGTCGCCTCGTGAAGCTGTTCGGCGCGTGGCGGCAGGAGGTGGACCGGCTGAGTCTCGCGGCATTTCGAAGGGTTTTCCGGCGATAGGTAACGCCTTGCCTATCGGCACGGGCACCCGTAGCTTCTGGCCGTCACGCACATGCGCCCGGCCTCCGCCCTGTCCGTTCTCGTGCTCGCGGCGACGCTCCGTCTTCCCGCGCTCGCCCAGACGCCGGCACGCGTTTCGACGACGCCCAAACTGACGGGCTACCTCCAGCCCCGCTTCCAGACGGTTGGCGACACCGGCTCCTTCTTTCTCCGCCGGGCGCGCTTCGCCCTGGAAGGTGACATCACGGCGTGGGCGTCCTACCGCGCCCAAGTCGAGATGCGCACGGTCGGCGCGCCGGCGACGCCGCCGGCGTCCCCACTGACGCTGTCGGCCACCGACCTGTTCGTCACCGTGAGACACGAACGCTGGAGCGGCACCGCGGGGCAGTTCCGCGTCCCGTTCTCGCTCGAATCGCTGCTCAGCTCGACGATCCTCGAGACGACCGAGCGCTCGCGCATCGTCAACGCCGCCAAGCGCGACATCGGCGCTCAGGTGGTGTGGCGCATCCCCGATCGGCTGGCGCTGCAGGGCGCCGTGGTCGACGGCGAGGGCCCGAACCGTGCCAGTAACCCGGACAACCGCGTGGCTTACTTCGCGCGCGTCGTGGTGACGCCGCTCAAGGGTCTGGACGTCGGCGGCGCCTTCGAGGGCTACAGCGACAGCACGGGCGCGGACATCCAGGGAGTTTATCGGGCGGCCAGGTGGACGGCGCGCGCCGAATACATCCGGGAGCACAACAGGCGCTCGGGTGTCCACACGATCGGGTGGTACGGCCTCGCGACGTACGGACCGATCCCGAACCGGTTTCAGCTCGTGGGGCGCGTCGAACAGCTCGATCCGAGCGACCAGGTCGCGACCGACCGCTCGACAGGCTACCTCCTTGGGCTCCAATGGTTCTTCAGCGGCGACAACTTGAAGGTGATCGCCGACTATGAGGTCTTCCGGGAGCAGAGCGCGCAGTTGAAGAACAACCGGGGCGTGGTGCAGATGCAGGCGAGGTGGTGATGGGGCGGCGGTCGATGGCGGTGGAGGGCGGTGGACGGCGGTGGGGGGCAGTGTCGCTCGCGTGCATTGCCTTTTCCTCCACCGCCCTCCACCGTCCTCCACCGCCTTTCACCGCCCAGTCTCGTGAGATCATCCTCGCTACCACGACCTCCACCCGTGACGCCGGGCTGCTCGACTCCCTCCTCCCCGTGTTCGAGCGCAAGACCGGTTACCAAGTGAAGGTGATCGCGGTCGGCAGCGGGCAGGCGCTGGAGATGGGAAGGCGGGGCGATGCCGACGTAGTGCTGGCGCACGCGCCGGCTGCCGAGCGGGTTCTCGCAGACTCGGGTTATTTTCTCGAGCGGCGCCTCGTCATGCACAACGACTTCGTCATCGTCGGTCCGGCGAGCGACCCGGCCGGGCTGCGCGGGCTGAGCGACGCGCTCGCCGCGATGCGGCGCATCGCCGCAACCCGCGCCACGTTCGTATCACGCGGCGACCAGTCGGGGACGCACAAGCTCGAGCAGTCCCTCTGGAAACTGGTCGGCGGCGCGCCGCCGACCGGCGCGCGCTGGTACGTCGAATCGGGCCAGGGCATGGCTGCGACGTTACAGATGGCGGACCAGAAGCGCGCCTACACTATCACCGACCGGGCGACGTATCTCGCGTGGCGCGACAAGGTACAGCTCGTACCCGAGGTCGAGGGAGACCCGCTGCTGTACAATGTGTACCACGTGATGGAGGTGAACCCGAACAACGCGCCGCGAGTCAACACTGCGGGTGGGAAGGCTTTCGCGGATTTTCTCGTGGCTCCGGAGACCCAGGCACTGATTGGCGAGTTCGGGCATTCGCGGTTCGGCCAGAGCCTTTTCGTCCCCGACGCCGGCAAGCCCGATCGGTGGTGAAAATGGCGGACCAGGCATGATCCTGTCCCCCCGGGAGACAGCCCCTGTCCCCGCGGTAGGTCATGGGTGCTGGGAAGGCGAGGAGCCCCGACTTAACGGCGGGTTCGTGCGCGGGTCTGATAGATGCAGGAGGGGCACGTTTCTTGATATAGTGGCCCTTCAGGAGTATATAAGAGGATAAGCATATGATGCTGGCGCTGATGCTCTCGATGCTCGTCCCCGCGTCGCCCGGCGCAGGGGGGGCAGTACGTAGTGACGACCCACCGATCAGAGTCTGGCTCAATCAAGACAGCTACTTCTTGCAGGGGGACAAGGCGCGCGTCAACGTGAAGCTCGCGGATGACGGCTACGTCATCGTCCTCCGCGCCGACGCCGAAGGTCGTGTGCGTGTGCTCTTCCCGCTCGATCCGGGCCAGGACGACTTCGTGCGGGGCGGCGACAAGATCGAGGTCCGCGGCCGCGGGGACCGCGAAGCGTTCTACGTCGACGACCGCGAGGGCCAGGGCGTGGTGCTCGCCGCGCGGGCGGCGGCTCCCTTCAAGTTCGACGAATTCGTGCGCGGTGATCATTGGGACTATCGCGTCCTGGATGCTCGCGACGCCGGCGAGGACAAAGAAGCCGCGCTGCTCGACATCGTGCAACGCATGGCGCCCGACGGTCACTTCGACTACGACGTCGCGCAGTACACGGTCGGTTCGCGGAGCTCGTACTACCGCCACTCGTATTCGAGCATCGACGTCGGCTTCGGATGGGGCTGGCCTCACTATCGCTACGGCTTTGCTTTCGGCTCCTGCTTCGACCCGTTCTTTTACGACCCGTTCTTCTGCGCGTCCGCGTTTTACGACCCGTTCTACTACGGCTACGATCCGTTCTTCTACGGGCCGTTCGTCTACCGCTCGTACTTCTACCGGCCATTCATCTACAGACGCGGGGTGATCATCTACCCCCGGCCGCGTTACGCGGGGGGTCTGTTCATCGATCGGGTGCGCCCTCGTGGAACCGGGCTGACGTTCAAAGCACGTCTTACCGAGGGGCCGACCACGCTGGGGGTGGGTCCTCGGCTGCGGATCCCGCCGGGGGCGCTCTTGAGCACGAGCACTCGCGTCCGCACGGTGCCCGTGTCGGCTCCCGCGACGATTCCCGTACGCGTGCGCGACTCGTGGATCGAGCGGCCCGCACC
>DATDFP010000343.1:0-9780 GCA_036522535.1 Gemmatimonadales bacterium | reverse complement strand
GGAGAGCGGCGGGCCGGTGGCGACGACGGCGCTGTCGGTGACCACGCCGAGCCCGCGCAGCGAGTCGAGCGTGAAGCTCACCGTCGTGCTCTCGACCGCGCCGGCCTTGATCCCTGCGACCACGAGCCAGTGGCGCGTGATGCCGGTCGGCAGCCGGGGGTCGCCTGGCGCCGACAAATCCACGGCGAGCGCGGACCCTGCGACGGCCGGCGCGAGCACGCTCTCCACGGGGTCTCCCGCGTCGACCACCCCGTTGTCGTTCGCGTCGCGCACGAGGCGCACGTTCTCGAGCGTCGCGGCGGGGTTCGCCGTCCCGCCAAACCGGCCGACCAGGCGTCGCACCGACACGGTCTCGGGGCTCGCGGCCGTCGCGTCCACACGGAGCAGGACCGCGTTCGGCCCACCGAGCGCGGCGATCGGCGACACGAGGCCACCACCGGAGGCGGCCGCCACGCTCCCGATCAATTGGACGACCACGGCGCTCCCCGTCACACGACCGCCGGACAGGCTCACCGCCGCGCCGTCGCTCACCCGCTGCGCGGTGACGCTGCTGGACGCGAGCAACGACAGGCGGAAGGTGTCGCCCTGCCTGGGCGTGCCGTTCAGGTCGTACGTGCCGAGCAGGTAGCCCGTGGTGCGGTGGGCGACGACGTAGGACAGGCCTCCCAGGACGGCTGCACCCTCGTCCTGGGTTACGGTGGCGTTGCCGAGCAGGACGTCGCCCGGCCCGACCACGCCATTCGAGTCCCCGTCCGCATAGAGGTGCACCGCGGTCACGGCGGCCGGCTCGTTTCCCGAGCCCGTGGACTCGAGCGTGATCCCGGTCACGCGAATGTCGTTGATGGAGTCGCCCACGATCCGGAGCTGAATCGAGGGGATGTTGGCGCGCGGCAGCACGAAGCGGCCCCCCAGGGAATCGCCGCGTGGGCCCTTGGTGGCGGTGAGGTTGAGCGGGACGAGGGCGAGCGCCGCCTGCACATCCAACTTGCCGAAGCCCCACGAGGGGTTGGGCACCCCGCCGCCGAACCCGGCGTAGGAGACGCCGGTGAAGCCGTCCTGACGGGCGCTCCCGTTGAGGATCGCGCGCACCTGCTCCGGCGTCAGATCGGGTTTGCGCTCGAGCAGGAGCGCCACCGACCCCGTCACCATCGGCGACGACATCGACGTCCCGCTGAAGAGCACATGCACCCCGTCGGTGGCGAGGAGGGCGCCCGGCGCCGACGGGCTGCTGGCGCTCGAGTAGACCGAGAAGACCCCCTTTCCCGGAGCGGACAAGTCCGGCTTCTGGCGGGACGGGAGGCTGTCGCGCACCGGGCGAGTGGGACCGGAAGACGAAAACGTGGCGAGGTCGCCGACCTGCTCGCGCACGACGTACTGGTAGTTCCCGGCCTGCGCGGTCCAGCTCACCCGGTTCACGTGGGCGGCGACGGTGATCGCCCGGGCGGCGTTCCCCGGAGCGTTCACGACGTAGGCATTGTCGCCGCCGCCCGAGATCTGGGAGCCGGCGAGGGTGCTACTCGCGGCGTATTCCCACACGTCGAAGCGCCCGGAGCCGCCGAGACGATCGAGCCGGATTGTGATCACCCACATCCCTAGAGCAGGGGGGTGAGTGGGGTCGTTATCGTACATCTCGATCTCGGCCTGGCGATCGCCGTTCTGCGGAGCGGCGCCCTCGCTCGCATTGTCGATGTAGATGTGACCTCCGGAGGCTTCGTCGTCCGCGGCGGAGTCTCCCGTGTTGCGGGCGAAGGTCGTGCCGTCCGGGCGCCGCACCGTGATGGTGAGGGAATCGCGCGCGTCGTACCACATGGTGAACACCATGTAGTCGTTGAGCGACCCGGAGGCGGCCGTGTAGGCGGGCACGGTCACGCCGAGCTGCGCCGTGTCGCCGGTGATCAGCGTGCGCGTCGCGTGCAGGTAGCTGATGGGGCTGTTGCCCGTGACGGCGGTAGGGTTGCTGCCGCTGTTTCCGGCCGCGATGACGACGATGTGTCCCGGTCCGACGAGCGAGTCGATCGCCTGCTCCTCGGGTTCGGTGCCGTCGTGCGCCCCGAAGTCCGAGCCGAGGCTCAGGTTGACGACGGCCGGCCGCCCAAGGATATCGGCGCGCTTGAAGATGTATTCGATTCCCGTCACGACATCCTCAAACGAGAACCCGGCGTCGCCGCCCTTGACCGCGATGATGTCCGCGTTGGGCGCCACGCCGGTGTACTTGTACGGGCTCCCGCCGGAGCCGTCCCCGGCCGCGATGCCGGCGACGTGTGAGCCGTGCGCGGCGACGTCGCGCTCGCTGCAGGCGCCGACGTTGATCAGCGCGGCGCTGCATTCGTTGCCATGGTCGAAGACCTGGCCGCCCACGTTCCCGGGGGGCGCGCCGGTCGTGGTGACGTCCCAGATGTACAGGATGCGCGTGGTCCCATCGGGGTGCTTGAAATCCGGATGCGACCAGTCGATACCGGTGTCGAACGTGCCGACGATCACGTTGCTGCCCGTCGCACCCGTGAAGATCCCATTGCTTTGGAACCGCACGAGGTTGGCACGGATGTCCTGCATCGCGAGGTCGTTGTTCGGTTTCACGCGCCGCGCGGCTTTCACGTAGCGGACGCGTGAATCCGCGACCAGCGCGCGCAGCCCCGACAGCGGGACGCGCGCCCCGAACAGCGAGCCCGCCCGCGTCGTCACCCGGCCGCCCAGAGCCTCGATCACCGCGGGCGACCGCTCGCTCAGCGACACGAACACGTCGACGAACGTCCCGGACCGCCCGCGCTCCCGGCGCAGCACCACGATGTCGGCGAGCGGCCGCCGCAACGCGGCGCCCACCGCCTCGACCCGGGGTGTCGCCTCGATCCGTGCGACGACGGCGGGGTCCGTAAGCGGGCGGAGCAGGGGATCGAGCTTGCCGGCGGGCGTCTGGGCGGAGACCCGCGGCGCTGCCGCCAGGGCGAGCAGGGTCAGGACGAGCGCCGGAGGTACCGAGGAGATGGTGGAGGCGCCGTGAGAGGTCGGCTAAGATGCGGCCCAGTCGCCTCGATCGCAAGCACTACGTGCTGCTGGTCAGCACCCTTGCCATGCGCTCCCGCAGAGCCGTCAGCTGCTCGGTCAGCCACCCCGGCTCTCGCGTCCTCTCCTCTCGGGTGGCGTGCAACCACGCGGCCATGACTCCCGCGCGACCGAGGTAGCCCAGCAGGTGGGTCGGGTCGTCGCGGCTCACGACGGGGAGGCGGCCGATGTCGTGCTCCAGCATTTTCTGCGTCGCCCGCTCGAGCAGCTCGTCGGGATACGTGAGCACCAGCGAGCCCGTGCCGGCTTCGAGCACCGTCTGCCCGTCCGCGTCCACCTGCTCCAGCGCGCGCACCAGGTCCCCGCGGGTGAGCATGCCGACGAGGCGCCCGCCGTCGTCGACGATGGGCCAGGCCTGGCGGCGCGCGAGCAGGGGGTCGAGGGCGGCGAGGCGCAGGAACAGGGTGTCGACCGGCAGGCTCGCGGGGACGGTGGGCACGTCCTTCTCCATCACGTCCGCCACGCGGAGCTGATGCAGGGGGCTCACGATGTACTCCCGCATCACGTGGTGGCCACGGCGCGCCACCTTTTCCGTCAGAATCGAGCGCTTCATCAGGAGCACGGTCACGGCGTCGGCGGCCACGCAGGCCACGAACACCAAGGGCAGCACCTTGACGTCGTGCGTCAGCTCGAGCATGAACGCGGTCGCGGTGAAGGGAGAGCGCATCGTGCCGCCCATGAGCGCCCCCATGCTCAGCGCCGCCCAGAGCCCGGGGTCTCCGCCCACCCAGCTCGCCTCGAGCGCTCCGAGCGAGCCGCCCATGATCAAGAGCGGAGCGAGCACTCCGCCCGACGTCCCCGACCCCAGCGCGACTGCCCAGATCACGGCCTTCGTGAGCATGAGGCCGAGCAGCAGCGCGCCGAACAGTCGCCCCGCGAGCAGGTCGTGGATGGAGTCGTAGCCCACGCCCAAAGCGCGGGGGTAGAGCAGTCCCCCAATTCCCACCACGAGGCCGCCGAGCGCGGGCCACCACATCCAGTGGATCGGCAGCTTACGGAACGCGTCCTCGCACCCGTACACGAGCCAGGTCAGCAACCCGGAGCCGAAGCCCGCGATCAGCCCGAGGACGAGCGCCGTCCCCAGCGTTGCGACCGGTAGGGCGGGGTGCGGTGTGACCGGGAAGATCGGGCCGGGCCCGAGCAGGGGGACGCGCACACCGGCCGCCACCACGGAGGCGCAGGCGACGGGGATGAAGCTCCGTGGCTTCCACTCGAACAGCAGCAATTCCACCGCGAGCAGCACGGCCGCGACCGGAGTCGCGAACACCGCGGACATGCCCCCTGCGGCTCCCGCGACGAGCAGCGTCTTGCGCTCGGCGGCGGAGAGGTGGAACGCCTGCGCGAACAGCGAGCCGAACGCACCGCCCGTCATGATGATCGGTCCCTCGGCGCCGAAGGGCCCGCCGGTGCCGATCGCCAGCGCCGAGGAGAGCGGCTTCAACACCGCGACCTTCGCCGACATCCGGCTGCGTCCGATCAGGATCGCTTCGAGCGCCTCCGGGATGCCGTGGCCGCGGATCCGCTCCGATCCGTAGCGCGCCATCAGTCCCACGATCAGTCCGCCGGCGACCGGGATGGGGATCGCCCAGAGGCCCACGGGACTTCCGGCAGGGGAGGTGAGGTCCCAGGCGAGGCGGTGGAAGTAGGCGAGATTCGTGACGAGACCGATCAGCCGGACCAGCGCCAGGGCGACCAGGGCGGAGACGAAGCCGATCACGGCTGCCATCAGGGTGAGCGTGACGACGCGCGTATCGGCGGTGAAGTCGCCCAGACGCTGTTCGAGGGAGCGAGTGCCTGTCATGGCTGATGTGGGAAAATCTAACTGCGCCTTGCATTCATCGTGCCCGCCGAGTCAGTACCAAGCTGAGACAGGTCGACCGGAGCGGCTCTTCCGCTGACGCCCCGGGGTACGAAGCACCAGGAGCGCCCTATAAGGAGGTTCTATGCTGAAACGGCTTCCGACCTCGCGTCGGGGGACATTCGGGGGCGCTCGAGCGCTGTTCGCGGTGCTGCTGCTGGCAGGCTGTGACCAGAGCGCCACGGACCCCCAGCTGGCTACGCCGGCGGAGTTCTTCCGCAACGTCAGCCTCACCGATCTCCAGAACGCCCTCATGACGGGCACGGCCCGCGTGGAGGTCAGCATCATCCCGGGCGGGCTCGTCGCCCGTCGCGTGGAAATCGAGAAGCCCGAAGAAATCGCCAAGCCCGAGGAGGTTCGCGGCCAGATCACCGCGATCACGTGGAGCGCTGGCCATGGCACGGCGACCTTGAAGGTGGGCGGGCTGCAGATCGCTTTCGACTCTTCGACGACGTTCCACCCGCGGCTTGCTCCCTCCGATCACGCGGACGCAGCGGGTCACGGTCACCATGGGGGGCCGACCGTTGCAGACTTCGTGACCCGCATCCAGGCCTCACTCGCAGCCGGGCACAAGGCGGGCGTGAGGGCGCGGCGGAAGCCTGCGGCAGAGCCCCAGGCATCCGATGACGCCAGCTTCACCGCGTCAGAGCTGCAGTTCGATGGCGGGGCGGATCACCCCTTCGTCGCGATGAACGTCTCCGCCGCCAGTCTCACCACGAATTCGACGCCGCCGCCCGACGCCTGGCTCAAGCTACTCGGCCTCCAGCTCGAGCTGCGGGTGAGCGACCGGACTACGCAGCTCAAGATCGAGAACCCCAAGCTCCAAGGCGTGCGGGACTTCGAGGGGATCGTGCAGGCTGTGGATCAGACCGCTGGTACGGTCACGCTCAAGGATGGGACACTCATCCGGATTGTGGCCGGCACCGAGCTCGAGCCTAAGGCGGGCCCAAATGACGATCGCCTGACGTCTCTCGCGGATGTCGCCGCAGCGCTCGCGGCGGGCAAGACGGTCGGAGCCCAGGGCAAAGGCCTGGTCGACGCTACCAGTCCGCTCACGCTCGACGCAATCAAGATCCAGTTCGAGGTCGAGTAGGTTTTGTTGGCATCCGGCTCGACGGCTAGCCGTCGAGCCGGGCGCCCTGCTCTCTCTCGAGGAGGGCTCTCTTCCGGTCCAGTCCCCATCGATAGCCTCCGAGGTCCCCGTCCTCCCTGATCACGCGGTGGCACGGGATCACGATCGCTACGGGGTTCGTCGCGCACGCGCGCGCCACCGCCCGCGTCGCCTTCGGGTTGCCGAGCCCACGGGCGATCTCGGCATAGGACCGGGTGCTCCCGTAGGGGATCTTCCGCAGCGCCTCCCACACGCGCCGCTGGAACGCCGTGGCGCGCACATCGAGCGGCAGGTCGAGGTGCGGCTGGCGGCCGTCGAGGTGCGAGACGAGCTCGGCCACCCAGGAGCGGAGCAGGGTCCTGTCGGGGGCGATCGCAGCGGCGGGGAACTCGGCCCGCAGGCTGCTCTCCAGCATCCGGTCGTCGTCGCCGATGCCGATGCGGCAGATGCCGCGCCCGGTTGCGGCGACGAGCAGGCGGCCGAGCGCACAGGGGACGATCGCGAACGCGATCCGCATCCCCGCGCCGCCGCGGCCGTAGGTGGCGGGCGTCATCCCCAGACGCTCGTGGGTTCGCTCGTAGATGCGGCTGGGCGAGCTATAGCCCGCTTCGTAGAGTGCAGGGCTCACTTTTTTCCTCGCTTTGAGCTGGGTCTTGAAGCGGTCGAGGCGGCGTTGGTCGCGGTACTGGCGCGGGCTCAACCCGAGCACGGCCCGAAAGGCGCGCAGCAGGCGATGCGGCGTCGTACCCAAGCGGGGGCTGAGGGTCGCAAGGCTCGCGGCCTGGTCGGGCCGCGCGTCGATGAGCCGGCATGCCTCCCGTACGAGTCCGACACGGGGATCTGGGCTCCCCGCCGCGCCCGGCCGGCACCGCCGGCAGGGGCGAAAGCCCGCGCGCTCGGCGGCCTCGGGGACCGAAAAGAAGGCGACCTGCTCACGCCGCGGCCGCTTGCTCGGGCACGACGGCCGGCAGTAAATCCCGGTCGAGCGCACCGCGTACACGAACGCGCCGTCGAACCTGCGGTCGCGCGCGAGCACGATGTGCCAGCGGCGCCCGGCGTCGAGGTGGGTAACAACAGCGGCACGACTCACGCGAGACAACATAGCGTGACGCCGTGCCGCGATCTATCCGCTTTTGACGGCCAAATGCCGTCCTGTGCCTCTGTGCCTCTGTGCCTCTGTGCGCCTAGCCTACTACATCCAGGGCTCGTCCGCCGTGGGCCCATAGATCGAGGGCACCTTGGCGTCGGCCATGCGCAGGTACACCGACATCTGGCCGCGGTGGTGCACGCTGTCCATCAGCATGAACCACAGCACGTCCATCTTTCGCATGTCCTCCATCCGTTTTGGGCCGGTAAAGAACTTCACCGGCTTGTTCAGGTCGGCCTCGGGCGTCTTCTTGACGCGCTCGACGAACGCCCGGTGCTCCTTTTCGAAGGTGGAGATGATGTCCTGGAGCGTGGCGGGGGCTGGCGGCATCTTGGTGAAGTCGATGGCGCCATCTAGGGCCTGCGCACTTGCCTTTTCCTCCGTGACGAAGTTCCACGCGAGCTCCCTTGCGCTCCTGCTCTTCGCGTGCGGCTTGATGTCGCCCTTGGTGGACGGAAACGCCTTGAGGATCTTCATCGTTGTCGGGAACTCGCGCTCCAGCACGCTCAGGAATTGCTCCTTCTCCGTCATGGCTCCTCCTTGGTCAAGGGCCCTGGTCGAGGGGGGTCGTTTTCCCAGCGCCAAGGTATACACCAGCCTCTCCCCTGGTTCCCATGACACTCGTGTCCGCCACTGCGTCTTGCGGAGTGGTTTGCGCGGTGAGGGTACGATATTTGCCGCCGTCCCGTGGCCACCCCGAGGCTTTAGCTTTCGCAGGTGATCTACACCGTCGGTCACTCGACGCGCCGGCTGGAAGAATTCCTCCGGCTACTATCCGCGCACGGCGTGGAACAAGTCGTGGATGTGCGGCGCTATCCGGCGTCGCGCCGCCACCCGCACTTCGCGCGGCAAGCGCTCGCCGGGGCGCTGGCAGCGGCGGGAATCGCGTACCGGCACGAGCCCGACCTCGGCGGCCGTCGCGCGCCTCGCCGGGACTCGGCGAATGCCGGTTGGAAGAACGCGGGCTTTCGCGGCTACGCCGACCACATGGGCACAGCGGCGTTTCGCGCGGCACTCGTGCGGCTGATCGAACTTGCCGAGGGGCGGCCTACGGCCATCCTGTGCGCCGAAGCCCTCCCCTCGCGGTGCCACCGCCAGCTCATCGCTGACGCGCTGACGGCCCGGGGCGTCGAGGTGCGGCACATCCTCGGCGCCGAGAACCTGCAGCTCCATCGCCTGTCGCCGCACGCGCAGGTGCTTCCGGACGGAGGGCTCCGCTATCCCGCGGGGGCCCCAGCCCTGGCCCCCTCTCCGGAATGGGGGCCGCAACCCCTGGCCCCGTCTCCGGAATGAGGGCCTCACCCCCTGGCCCCCTCTCCGCAATGCGGGCCTCACCCCCTGGCCCCCTCTCCGCAATGCGGAGAGGGGGAACGAAGAACGAAGGGGGGAGCGGGAGGTTTGAAGGACGCCGCGGTTGATTCCTACGGCCGGTGCGGAGGGCGCACCTGCTCCAGGTAAGGCCCGAGCTTGCGCCCCGCGTAGCGGTACGAATCCACGAGCACGATGCCGAAGAGCGCGAGCGTCGCGATCAGCGCGATCGCCGTCGCCCAATGCCGCGGGCGGAATTGCCTCAGCGCCGGCGAGGTGGCGACGAGCCCGAGCAGGGCGCCGACCACGACCACCGCGTCGAAGCTCACCCGCTGCCAGTAGTCCGTGTCCAGGTGCAGCCACATCCCGAACTCGTCGAAGGTCAGCGCGAGTGCCACGCCGTAGACGATCGCCGTGGCGGACAGCCAGCGGCCGGTGGGGCGATTGAAGAGCAATGCGGCGCCGACACCGGCGAGCAGGAAGATGCCGTAGTTGAGGTGGTGCAGGCGCGTTCCGCCAAGCTGCGGATGGATATCCGGCATCCTCCCGGACATGCTCAGAAAGACGAGGATCCGGGAGATGACGAAGGTGAAGAAGAAGGCGGCCCACACCTTTCGCGCCAGCACGTGAACCGGGGGTCCTGCGATCGTGTCCATGGAAGCTCACTAACAAATTGGAACGGCACTCGCAAGGAGGCAGCGCACATGCCGCGGCACAACATTTCGAGCGGGGCCCCGTGGGAGGCGATCGTGGGATATTCCCGCGCCGTGCGGGTGGGTGCCGTCGTCCACGTCGCCGGAACAACGGCGACGGGACCGGACGGGAAGATCGTCGGCAGCGGCGACCCGTACGCCCAGGCGGTCCAGGCGCTCCGGAATATCGAGCGGGCCTTAGCTCAGGCGGGTGCGTCGCTCCGGCACGTCGTGCGCACGCGCATGTACGTGACGAACATCGCCGATTGGGAACGGGTGGGGCGGGCCCACGGAGAGTTCTTCCGCGACATTCGGCCGGCGAGCACACTCGTGGCGGTGAGCGCGCTGGTGGCGCCCGAAATGTTGGTGGAGATCGAAGCGGAGGCGGTGATCGACGAATGAGCGAGGTGCGTGTGGCGTCCCAGGAGGGCACTGACTACTTGCACGGCGTCGGTCGGTTCCAGAGGGCGCGTTGGTTCGGCGTGGATAGGGCGCTCTCTAGCGGCTGGCAGGGTATGAGTTGTGCGTCCAAACTTGGAGGAGTCATCATGGGGCGCTCCCGGATGGCGGGCGCTTTGCTCGCGACGGCGACAATCGCGCTGGC
>DATDFP010000342.1:0-5674 GCA_036522535.1 Gemmatimonadales bacterium | reverse complement strand
GGGGGCGGGAGCCGCGCATCATCCCGCTCGCTGCGCCGCTCGCTCGGGTCATGTTGTGGACAGTGGGAACGCTCGCCCATCTGGCGGGACGCGCCACGGTCCTGTCGGCCGACAAGGCGCCCGAATTCTTCGCGCCGGCGTTGACCTGCCGCCCCGACGCGCTGATCCGCGACACGGGATGGCGGGCCAAGGTAGACCTGGAGACGGGGCTCGAGCGCACGGCCGACTGGTATCGACGGGAGGGATGGCTGTGACGGCACCGGTGTACGACGCTATGACGCTACGTTCTACGACGTTATGACGCTACGTCGTCTGCCGTCACTGAGAACGTGGCGTCCTCACGTCGCACAACCCTTCACCGCGATCGACATCGCCACCCTGGTCTACATCACCGTCGCGACCGCCGCGGTGCTGGCCCTCACGGGCGAGGATCATGGCGGCTGGGGCTGGCTGCTCCTCGCGCACGCGCTCACCGTCGTGCTCGTGCTGCTCGCGCCCCTGGCCCGCGAGACGGGGCCGGTCGGCCGATTCCTGGGCGACTGGTATCCCATGCTGCTCCTGGGCGCGCTGTACGCGGAAGTGGGCGTGCTCAACGTGGACCGCGGCTACGACTACGACCCGGTCATCCAACGCCTCGAGCTGTGGGTGTTCGGCTCGCAGCTCTCCTACCGCTGGATCCGCGAGATGCCGAGCCCGGTGCTCTCGTCGATCTTGCACAGCTGCTACCTGGCCTACTATGCCATCCTGGGGGCCTCGCCCCTCGGGTTGTGGCTCAGCGGGCGGCGGGATGCGGCCCGGCGCACCATCTTCGCGGTGATGGTGACCTTCTACCTGTGCTACGTCTTCTTCCTCCTCTTCCCGGTGGCAGGCCCCCGCTACGCCTTCCCGCTCCCGCACAACGCGGCGACCGAGACCTGGCCCGCGCGTACCGCGCAGTGGCTCCTCGACCAGGGTGACTCCTGGGGCGCGGCCTTCCCTTCGTCGCACGTGGCGGCCGCGGTCGTGGCGGCGATCTGCGCGCTTCGGTACCGGCGGCCGCTCGGCCTGGCCCTCGCACCCCTGACGGTCGGGCTCGTGTTCGCGGTGGTGTACGGCCAGTTCCACTACGCGGTGGACGCGGTGGCGGGCCTGCTCGTGGCGTTCGCGGTGCTCGCGTCCCAATACGTCTACGGCGCCGAGCCCGAGCCGGCGCGGGCCCCGCTCCCCTCTGGAAGCCTGGAGCAGGCGTAGTACTGCCTCATTGCCGCGTCGGCCCCGCAGCATGGCAAGGAACCGCGGTTTTAGGGGTCAAGCCGCCCGGAAATGATCAAGGCGGTAGTTGCGCCGCCCGCGACGCCACCGTGTCCAGGTCGCCCCCGAGCGCGTCCATGCGGCGCTGAAACTGGATGTCGATCAGGAACAGTCCCACGACGTACGCCGCGAGATTCACCGTGAAGATCAGCTCGAAAATCAAAGGGAACGGCAGCCACAGCCCGAAGTAGAGCGCGAATCGCTTCACTCCGGGATCGAGTCGCGAGCGGTCGGCGATGCTCGTCATCAAGAGGATCGCGGTGAGCGCGAGCAGCACGAGCTTGGCCGGCACCACCCCGGCGACCGCAAAGCCCGCGAAGATCACCGCCTCCGAGGCGCGGTCCAAGCGCGTGTCCAGCCGCCGCCCCGCCTCGGACGCGAGCCCGAACTCGCGCGCGATCCCGCCGTCGATCCCATCGAGCACCTGCCCGAACGCCATCACCCCGAGCCCCCAGGTCAGGCGGCCCGCCGCGATGGCGAGTCCGGCCGCGACGCTGGCGCCGAACGCCGCCCACGTCACCTGCGCCGGCGAAAGCCCGAGGGAGACGTGGCAGAACTTGAGCAGCGGCCGGATCGCGCGGTCGAGCGCTCTCCCGATCCCCGGGGCGAAGTCATACATGGGTACGGCTCCAGTAGACCGCGACGTTCAAAGCGAGGAGCACGACGAACAGCACCCCCTCTTTCACCCGGTCCGGGATGCCCGTCAACCAGCCGCGCGTGACGAGGGTCGAGTACGGATAGAAGGGCATCTTCTCGAACCGCACGCTGTAGTCCATCGCCACGTGGATCGCGAAGAACACCAGCGGCACGACCGTGCCGAGGGACCAGCACAGGGGCAGGATCCAGAGCAGCGCCACGGGCTCCTGGAGCGAGGAGCGCCAGTAGTAACCGCGCCTGTCCCGCAGCCCCACGGTGCGGAGGTAGAACGGGGCTTTGAGGGCGTGGTCCACGTCCACTCCGACGCCGAACGCGTAGGCGAGCACCGCGCCGCGGCGGTCGAGCCCCATCGCCTGCACGCCCAAGGTGGTGGCGAGGATGTGCGTGACGATCGTCATCCCCCCCTCCTCTGACCTTCAGGGGCGTTCCCCTTCTCCCGAAGGGAGAGGGGGCCAGGGGGTGAGGACCCCGAGACGGAGTCGGACCGTGAGGCCCGGCCACCGGAGAGCCACACCAGCCCGAGGCCGACACCGATCCAGGCCATGTCCCGCAGCCGGCTCACGATCGCCGTGTACACACCCAGCGCCGGGTCGAGGCCCAGCAGTTGGAACATGAGGTAGAGCGAGCCTTCCTTGGTGCCGACCTCGAACGGCACGATGAAGATCGCGTTCTGGATCAGCGAGGTGAGGCCGCCGATGACGTAGGCCTGGAGATAGGTGATGTTCAGGCCGACGCCCAGCGCGATGAGCACATACTCGATCATCAGGACGGCGCGACTGAGATACTCGAGCCCCAGCGCCTGGAAGAAGCGATACGGGCGGCGGTGGTAGAACTCGGTAATCTGCTCGTCCATCTGGGCGAGCGTGGCGCGCCGCGGCTCGAGGCGCCGCGCCAGCGGCGCGACGAGCGGCAACCGGTGCATCAGGTTCAGCGCGCGCTCGAGCACGCCCCGGCGGTGCCCCGTCAGGAGGAGCGCCGACAGCGTCGCGAGCACCGCGCCGGCGACGCCCAGGCCGACCAGGATCGCCGGGTAATGGGGCAGAAGCAGAGCCCCGAGCACAACCGCCGTCAGGAAGGTGAGCAGCAGCCCGAGCGTGTGCAGCATTTGATAGATCACGACGGACCCCGCCGCCCGCCGCACACCCAGCCACGACGACACGGCGGCGATCTTGAACGGCTCGCCGCCGACGTTGACCATCGGAGTCACGAAATTCAGGGAGAACCCGGCGACGGTGATCGCCCAGGTCCGCCAGAACAGCGGCCGGCTCGGCTCGTCGGCCATGATGAGCCACCACGCCGCCGCGTTGCACACGCACACCACGCCGTACAGCAACATGATGGGGACGAACAGCCAGCCGGTGCGAACGGCGTCGGCGACCAGCTTCCCAAACCCGATGCGCGTGACCAGGTAGGCGAAGACCGCGGAGCCGCCGGCGAACAGCAGTAGCTGAAGCTTGCGGCTCACGCCCCATCCGAAATCGCGACCTTGCAGCCGGTCCGCGCCGCCTCGTAGGCGTGCTCCACTACGGAGGCGACCCGCCGGATGTCCTCCAGATAGGGATCGCGCGCGGCGCCGTGGTCGAGCGCCGCGACGAACGACGCGAACAGCCCGGCGAACCACCGCTGATAGGCGGACTTGTCGAGCTCGGCCGAAACGTCCAGGCGCTCGACCAGGCCGCGCCGCTCGAGGCGCAGCTCACCACCGAGCCACTCGATTGAGCCGGCATCTCCGATGAAGCGGATGCGGTTGTCCCGCCGCCGGGCCGCCCAGGTGAAAAACATGGTCACGAGCCGCTCGGGGTAGGCGAAGTGAAGCGACGCCGTGTCCTCGACCTCGTAATCGCGGTGCCGCAACCGGCCGGTCCACGCGCTCACCTCGCCCGGCACCCCGGCGATGTCGAGCAACTGATAAATGAGGTGGGTCCCGTGGTCGAGCAGGACCCCGCCCCGCCCGGCCGCGCTCGTGCCCCGCCACGGGGTCGCCCCCCCACCCTCCCCCGCCTGACGGCCGGGGTCGGCCATGAGCCGGTAGACCGAGAACTCGGCGAGATGCCAGCGGCCGATTGCACCCTCGTCGAGCCACTGCTTCAGCTTCGTCCAGGCCGGGTTGAACCGGTACTGGTGGCATGGCATCACGATGCGCCCGCGCGCATGCGCGGCCGCAGCGATGCGGTCTGCCTCCGCGCGCGTCACGGCCACCGGCTTCTCGCACAACACGTGATAGCCCTGCTCGAGCCCCCACAGCGTGAGGTCGAGGTGGGTCGCGGTGGGCGTGCAGACGTCTATGAAGTCCGCCGGGGGCGTGCCCGCGAGCTGCTCCCGGCGCGAGAGCAGCGGGATGCCGTCAACCGGCGCCAGGTCGGGCGCGCTGTCCACGAGCGCCACGATCGCGACCCGCCGGCGCACGCTCGGGGCCTCGAGAAACGCCGGCAGGTGCGCCTGCCGCGCGATCCCGCCTGCCCCGATGACGGCGCCGCGGTACCGCCTGGGCTCAACCGACGCGGGCGTAGACATTCGGCTGCTCGGCGAGGGCGTCGGCGAGGGCGGCCGCATTCCACTCGTGCACCAGCAGGAGCAGCACGAGCAGGAGGCTCATGGGCACCGCCTCGGCCCAGAGAAACGCCGAGATGTGACGTCCCAGCCCCGCCGCGCCGAGCAGCAGGAAACGCGCGTTCTGCCCGAGCCAGCTGCACAGCGGCAGCAGCATCTGCTGGCGCTCGCGGTACTCGGCGCGGAACGCCTCCGTCACGCGCGTGTGCCGCAGCCGCCGCACCAGTTTCGCCGAGCGCGGGAACAGGTGGGACTGTCGCAGCACGTAGTCGCGGTACACCCGCGCGCCGAACCGCTCGAGCATGCTCCCCTGCGATCCCGACCCCAGGTTTTCCGGGAGGTCGAGCTCGCCCTTCTCGCCGACGCCGATATAGAGGAAAGCGTTGCGCACAAAGTCCACCGCCGCGCTCTGGTAAGCGTGCGCCAGCCCGGCCAGCGCCACCAGCAGCACGGCGCCGGGCCACCACCACCCGCCGTGGATCAGCCGATACACCAGATGGACGTACAGGTTGATGAACCGGAGGTTGTCGCTGATCCCGTCGAGCGCCCGGCCGAAACGGGTCGACGTGCCCCGCAGCCGCGCGAGCTGGCCGTCGGCGCTGTCGAAGACGTCCGACACGATGAACAGGCCGAACCCGATCAGGTCGGTCCAGCGGTCCTGGTAGGCGAACAGGTGCCCCGCGACCAGGCCGATGACGAGGGACCACAGCGTGACCTCGTGGGGGGAGACCCTGGTCGGCAGGAGCGCCCGGGCGATGCGGATGCCGAGGGGCCGGAAGAAGCGGAGGTCGAGCCACTCCTCGACCGCCGGCCCCTTATGCGACAAGTCGCTCGGCGGCTTCATTGAGCACGTCCTTCATGATGGCGAGGGCGTTCATCGCCTGCTCCTCCTCGATGACCAGGGGCGGATTGATGCGGACCTCGGGATTGTAGATCATCGCGAGCACGCCGCGCGCGAGCAGCGTGTCGAAGATCCACCGGGTGGTTCGCTTGTCGAGCAGCGTGCGCGTGCCGGGCCAGACCAGATCCATCCCGATCATCAGCCCCCGGCCGCGCACGTCGGAGACGATCGGCACGTCGGACTCCCAGCCCTTCATTTCCGCGATCATCTTCTCACCCAGGCTGCGCGAGCGCTCGACCAGGTCCTCCTCGAGGATCACTTCCAGGGTGATGCGGG
>DATDFP010000341.1:0-4646 GCA_036522535.1 Gemmatimonadales bacterium | reverse complement strand
GTTGCTCCCCACGGCCCGCCCGATCGCGCGAACCAGCTCGCGGCTCGTCGTGACGGACGGATGGGCGGCGAAGTACACCATCCCCGCCGACCGCTGTGCCGTCGCCGCCGCGATCACGGCGTCCGCAAGGTCCGCTGCGTATATGACCGACAATTCCTGTGAGCCGTCACCGAACACCGGCACGACCGCGGCGCGGGCCAGCTTGAACAGCTTGAACAGCTCGCGGTCCCGCTCGCCGTACACCATCGGCGGCCGCACGATGGTCCAGGGGACCGGCGCAGCGCGCACCAGCAGCTCCGCCGAAAGCTTGCTCCGCCCATACGGAGTCACCGGGGCAGGCGGTCGGCTCTCGTCGATCGGCTGCCCCCGCGGCGCCGGGCCTGCTGCCGCGAGAGACGAGACATACAGGAACCGCCGCGGCGGCTCCGCCGCCGCCGCCTCCAACACCCTGGCGGTCCCGTCGCGGTTTGCGGCCATGAACTCCGGGGCGTTCCGCGCGCTGACGCGCCCCGCCACGTGGTAGACCACCTCCGCGCCCGCACAGCCGTCGCGCAACGCCCGGGCGTCGTTCAGATCGCCACGCACCAGCTCCACGGCGCCGGTCCAACCCAGGGCGGCGGCTTTGGCGGGATCCCGCACCAGGCAGCGGACCGCGTCGCCCCGCTCGAGCAGCGCTCGAACCAGGTGGGCACCGACGAACCCCGTGCCGCCCGTAACGAAGACCTTCACAGCGACTTGTCGTAGATCCGGTAGGTCTTGTACGGTACGAAGCCCAAACGGCTGATCCCGTTCCACATGGCCGCGTTGTCCTCGAGCACCCAACCCGCTTCCGCCCAGTTGTAGCCCTTCGCGCACCCCTTCTCCCAGATCCAGTGGTACATCAGCGCATCGACGCCGGTACTGCGGTACTCCCTGAGCACGCCGAGCAAGAGCACGCGAATCCGCGTGATGCGGCGCGCGTGCCAAAGAATCTTGAGGAGGCCGGGGAACAGCCGGCCCGACGGGTTGTGTTTCAAGGCGACGTTCAGGTCGGGAAGCGCCACCCCGAAGCCGATCACCTTGCCCGAGATCTCGGCGAAGCAGACCAGCTCCGGGACGACGACGGGCTTGAGCTGCTTCGCCAGGTGCTCGATCTCCTCCCCAGTGAGCGGCACGAAGCCCCAGTTCTGTTCCCACGCCGTGTTGTAGATCGCTTTGACGAGCTCCACCTCCTCGCGGAAGCGCTTCATGTCGAGCATGCGGAGCGTGATCCCCTTGCGCTCGGCGACCAGCCGGGCTCCGCGCGCGAGACGCTCCGGCAACCGGTCGCTCGAGCTCTGGAATGCGATCAAGTCCCTGGCCTTCCGAAAGCCGTAGCGCTCGTGGAGCGTCACGTAGTAGGGCGGGTTGTGCGGCATCATCAGCGCGGGCGGCGTATCGAAGCCCTCGACGAGCAGGCCGCACTCGTCGTTGATGGAGGGACTCATGGGCCCGCGCATCGTGTCGCACCCTGCGGCGCGCAGCCACTCGGCGGCGGCGTCGAAGAGCGCGCTCGCGACGTCCTGCTCGTTCACGCTCTCGAAGAATCCGTAGAAGCCTACGCGATCACCGTGCAGCCGATTGTGCGCGTCGTTCTGGATGGCCGCAATCCGGCCGACCGTCCGCCGGTCCGCGCGTCCGACGAAGCACTGCGCCCGGGCGTGCCGGAAGAACGGGTTCTTCTTGGGCGAGAGCAGCGTGCGCACGTCCGCGCGCAGCGGCGGGACCCAGAGCGGGTCGCCGCGGTAGTGGTCGTAAGGGAAGGCGATGAAGCGATCGAGACCGTGCCCGTCGGTGACGGGCACGATCTGCACACGGCTCAGATGACCCCCAGCTCCTTCCCGAGCTTGCCGAAGGTCTCCAGGGCGTAGTCGATCTGGGCGGTGGTATGCGTGGCCATCACGCTGGTGCGGAGACGGCAGCGCGAGGGTGGCAGCGCCGGGGGGACCACGGGGTTGGTGAACACGCCGGCGTCGAACAACTTCCGCCAAAAGAGCAGCGTCTTCCGGAAATCCCCGATGAGGACGGGGATGATGGGCGTCTCGGTCGTCCCGATGTCGAAGCCCATCGAGCGGAACCCCTCGTGGACGCGGCGGGCGTTGGCCCAGAGCCGCTCCCGGCGCTCCGGCTCGCGCCGCATGATCCGTAGCGCCGCGAGCACCCCCGCCGTGTTCGAAGGTGGGAGCGCCGCCGTGAAGACGAGGGGCCGGGCGTTGTACCGGAGGTAATTGATCACGGCCTCGGGGCCCACGACGAAGCCGCCGATCGACGCCAGGGACTTGGAGAACGTGCCGACGATCAGGTCCACCTCGTCGGCGACGCCGAAGTGGGCGGCGGTGCCGTCGCCTTTCGGGCCCAGCACGCCCACCGCGTGGGCGTCGTCGATCGCGAGGACCGCGCCGTACTTCTGCGCGACCTTGAGCAGCGCCGGGGCATCGGCGATGTCGCCTTCCATCGAGTAGACACCGTCCACCACGATCATCTTGCCCACGGCGGCGGGCACCTTCTGCATCTTCCGCTCGAGCTCGGCGAGGTCGCCGTGCGTGAAGCGCTCGGTGTCCCCGAAGCACAGCTTGGCGCCGTCCACGATGGAGGCGTGGTCCAGCTTGTCGAGGAACACCACGTCGCCACGCCCCACCAGGCCGGAAATCAGTCCCAGGTTCGCCTGGTAGCCGGTCGAGAAGACGACGCAGGCCTCTTTGCCGAAGAACTCTGCGAGCTCTCCCTCGAGCTCCCCGTGCAGGTCCAGCGTCCCGTTGAGCAGCCGGCTCCCGGTGCACCCCGAGCCGTAACGGTCGAGTGCGGCCCGCGCGGCGGCGAGGACTTCCGGATGATGGGTGAGCCCCAGGTAGTTGTTGGAGCCCATCATGATCCGGTCTTTGCCTTCGATGACGACGACGGTGTCTTCGGAGCGGGAGATCGGCTTGTACCAAGCGTGCAGCCCGGCGGCCTGGACCTGGCTCGCTTTGGGCGCGAAGGTCCTGCACTTCTCGAACAACGCGACGTGCTGCAGGGTCTCGGTGCTCACGGGGCGCCTCGGAGTTGTGACGGGACAAAAACCGGGTAGAGCTTAGTCGCGCCTGCCCAAAACCGCAAGGTGTCGTGCGAGCGGAAGTTAGCACGTGTGGCTCGCACTGCGTAAGTTGTTGGTTCCCTGTCTGGAACAGGACATGCTCGCCCAACGGCCGGCGATCACTCTCGCGTTGCTTCTCGCATCGGCCCGGGCGGCCCCCGGGCAGCTGCCGTATCGCGCCACGTGGTGGGACGCCGCTTCCGTGTCCGCCGCCGGTGGGCTCGCCGTGCTCCCCGTCGCGCTCGCTCTGCCGAAGGGCGCTCCGTCGTGCGGGCCGTGCGATCCCGCGTCGCTGCCCGGGATCGACCACGCGGCGCTGCACACCTTCTCGAGCTCCGCGGGCACGGCGAGCACGGTCCTGCTCGCCGCCGTCGTCGGCGGCGCGGGATTCGCGTCGCTCCACGACCTCGCGCCGGCTCAGGCGCGTGGCAACGCCGCGGTGCTCCTGAACTCGCTCGCGTGGACGGAAGCGGCGACCGGGTGGCTCAAAGTCGCCGTGCGCCGCAAGCGCCCCATTCTCTACACGACCGACGCGGCCGGCGCGGTATCCGATCGCGACAATCAGAAGTCGTTCCCTTCCGGGCACGCCTCGGTCGCGTTCGCGACTGCGACGTCGTACCTCGTCATGGCCCGCCGCGAGCACCTGCGGCACGCCACGCGCAACGCCATCGTGATGTATGCCGGGGCCGCCGGGGTGGCGGGCCTGCGCGTGGCCGCGGGGAAGCACTTCCCCACGGACATAGCGGGCGGCGCGCTGCTCGGGAGCGGCATCGGGTGGCTCATCGCCGCGATCCATCCCAAGGCGCAGTAGACGATGACCGGGCTCCCGCGGGCCATGCGGCTCCGCGACGTCGTGCTCTTCAACATCACGGCGATCGTGGGGTTGCGTTGGCTCACGACGGCGGGACGGATCGGTCCGCCGAGCGTCGCCCTCTGGGCGCTCGCGATGGTGATTTTCTTCCTCCCCTCCGCGCTCGCCGTCCGGGAGCTGACCGACGTCGATCCAGGTGAGGGCGGGATCTACCGGTGGGTGACGCGCGCCTTCGGGCCGCGGCACGGATTCCTCGCGGGGTGGGGCTACTGGGTGAACAACCTCGTCTACTACCCGTCGCTGCTGCTCACGAGCGCGGCCATGGCTGCCTACATCGGGGGACCCGGCTTCGTGCACCTCGCCGACAGCAAGTGGTTCATCGCCGGGTTCTCGCTCGGCAACCTGTGGATCGCGCTGGGCCTGAACCTGATAGGGCTCAGGGTCGGGAAATGGGTCCAGAACCTCGGCGCCTACGGCACGTGGCTGCCGGCGGCGATCTTCATCGCCCTCGCCCTCTGGTCGCTCGCATCCCGGGGCAGCGCGACCGCGCTCACCGCGCACGCGCTCCTTCCCGCCCACCTCGATCTGCCGCTCTTGAGCCTGTTCGCCACCATGACCTTCGCGTTCGCGGGCCTCGAGCTCGCCCCGACACTCGGCGACGAGATCGAGGACGCCGCCGCGACGTTGCGCCGCGGGATCGTGGTGTCGGGCATCGGCATCGTCGCGACCTACGTGGTGGGCACG
>DATDFP010000340.1:0-2150 GCA_036522535.1 Gemmatimonadales bacterium | reverse complement strand
GGTGGGATCGCGACGGCGCACGGGGTGCGGCGCGTGCTCGACGCCGGTGCGGCCGCGGCGCGCGTGGGCACGCGATTCATCGCGGCGCGGGAGTCCGGAGCGCATCCGGCGTACGTCGAGGCGGTGGTCCGGGCAAGCGCTCTGGACACCGTCATCACGGACAAGTTCTCAGTGATGTGGCCGCCCGGGCCGTCGCCCGCGCGCGTGTTGCGATGCTGTGTCGCGGCGGCGGAGAGGCTTGCGGAGGAGTACGCCGGCGCGATCCCCGCCGGGGACGGCATGTTGCCGCTGCCACGCTTCGCGGCACCCGCACCGGGGCGGCAGGCGACGGGCACGATCGAAGCGATGGCGATGTATGCCGGGGTATCGGCCGGCGAGGTCCGGCGCGTCGAGCCGGCCCGGGCGATCGTGGCCGAACTCACCAGCCCGCGGTCCTCATCGTCCTCGGGCTGAAGAGCCTGCTCGCCCGAGCGGTTGCCCGCCGTGTGCCGGCGTGTTATTTGGATACGGTTTCGAAGGGAGCCGGACGGTGAGCAGAGACAGTGAGGCGCGTGACCTGGCGAGCGCCAGCTATCAACGCTGCTCGGAGCAGCCGGACTTCTTCCCGTCGTTCTATCGCAACTTCTTCGCGGCCTGCCCGGAGGCCGCCCCGCGCTTCGCCCGCACCGACTTCGAGCGGCAGAACAGGCTGTTGCGCCACGCGCTTGGCCTGCTGCTCGTTTTTCCCAGGCAACCAGAACAGGAGCCCTCGCTCCTGGCGCGCGTCGCCGAGCGCCACAGTCGCTGGGACTTGAACGTGCCCCCGTCCCTTTATCCGCCGTTCGTGGACAGCCTGGTCGCCACGGTGAGGCAGTACGATCCGGCCTTCACTCCGGAGGTGGAGGAGGCGTGGCGACGGACGGTCGACAAGGGCGTGAAGTACATGATCGCCCGGTACGACTCGGCTGATTGATGGCGGCGCGCGACTTCTCTTGCACGCGATGTGGGGCGAGCGTCCCCGAAGCGACCTCCGTCTGCCCACGCTGCGGCGCCGCCATACCGGTCGAGGCGCGCGGCCCGGCGACGGCCGTGTCGGCGGCCCGGGCCGGCTCGAAGGAAATGGCGGGGGATGCCCTGCTCGACGCGCTCCGGCAGGCGACGCTCGGCGAATACGAGATCCAGGCCGAGGTGGGGCGTGGCGGCATGGCCACCGTATATCTGGCGCACGACCTCGCCCTCGACCGCAAAGTCGCGATCAAGATGCTGGCGCCCGCACTCCTCCTCATGGGGGAGGGTATGGTGGAGCGATTCAAGCGGGAAGCCCGGACCGCCGCCGCGCTGACCCACCCGCACATCATTCCCATTTACACCGTCAGGGAGGCCGACCGCGTCCTGTATTTCGTGATGAAGTACGTGCAGGGCCGGCCCCTGGACGCGATCATTCGCGACGTCGGTCCGCTTCCCCTCCGTCTGGTGCGCACCATCCTCGCCCAAGTGGCCGATGCGCTCGGCTACGCGCACCGCCACGGCGTCATCCACCGCGACATCAAGTCCGCGAACATCATGCTGGACGAGGAAGGCTGGGCCGTAGTCACGGACTTCGGGATCGCGAAGGTCGTCCAGGCAGAGGGGCTCACGGTGACCGGCGTGACCGTGGGCACGCCCACGTACATGAGTCCCGAGCAAGGCGACAACCGCGACCTCACCGGGGCCTCGGACCAGTATTCGCTCGGCATCGTCGGGTACGAAATGCTGACCGGGAAAGTACCGTTCCAAGGCGACTCGGTCATGTCGGTGATGTACGCGCACTTCAACCAGCGCCCGCGTCCCGTGGCCGAGCTCCGGCCCGACTGCCCAACCAACCTGGCCGCGGCGGTCATGCGGATGCTCGAAAAGGATCCGGCCCTGCGCTGGCCGAGCATGGACGATGTGGTGGCGGCGTGCGGTCGGCCGTCGCTGCGGCACGACGATCCGGTTCGGAGCGAGATGATCACGCTCGCGAAGGCGGGCGGCCCCTCCCGATTGCTCGCCCACGTGAAGACCCCAACGAGCCCGATTCCGCCGGCGAGGCCGCCGACCCGATCCACCGCCGTGGTGGCTCCTCCTCGCCGCCGCGCCCGCGGCCTCTTGTGGGGGCTCGCGGCGGTGGGCGTGGGCGTTGCTCTCTGGTG
>DATDFP010000339.1:0-6420 GCA_036522535.1 Gemmatimonadales bacterium | reverse complement strand
TGAGAAACCCTCGAGTCGGTGCTCACCGTCCGGGGACGTGACGCCGGGGGCGTAGTACTGGGTGCTCAAGGGAAGGCGCCGGCCCTGATTCTCGACCCACGCGTCGCAGCCGTTCACGAGGACATAGCGCCCCGTCGGCGGCGTCGTCGCCACGAGGAGCAGGGCGTGATAGCGGCGTGTGCGCACGCCCCCCACTGTCCCGGAGGCGAACCCCCCGAGACCGTCAGCTTCGAGCCACTCGGCGGCGTGATCCACGGGACGCTCCTCGGGTCGTTTGGGGAGAGAGTTCCGCAGGCGCTTCGGCCCGGCGCGCCTGCGCGAGATCCTCGATGTATCGCGTCACCAGCGACGTCCACCCGGTCTGGTGGCTCGCGCCTACGCCCCGGCCGGAGTCGCCATGGAAGTACTCGTTGAAGAGCACGAGGTCGCGCCAGTGAGGATCGGTCGCGTAGCGCGGCTCGTCGCCGTGGCACGGCCGGCGCCCGGCGGCGTCGGGCAGGAAGATCCGGGCGAGCCGGGTTTGCAGCTCCTGCGCCACCTCGGCGAGACTCATCATCCTGCCGGATCCGGTGGGACACTCGACGCGGAGGCTGTCGCCGTAGAAGTGGTCGTAGCGCTCCAGCGCCTCGATCAACAGGTAGTTCAGCGGGAACCAGATCGGCCCGCGCCAGTTCGAGTTGCCGCCGAACTGGCCGGTGTTCGACTCCCCGGGCACGTAGTCCACGCGGTATTCCTGCCCGCCCGCCTGGAGGATGTACGGCCGGTCCTGGTGCACCTTCGAGACGGACCGGATCCCGTAGGGAGAGAGGAATTCCCGTTCGTCGAGGACGTAGCGGAGCACGCGCTCGAGCCGCTCGCGGCGCGGCAGCGCGAGAAGCCGGTGGCCGTGCGCGTCATCGGGCGACGCCTCGCACATGGAGACGTGCCGGGCCAGATCGCTGCGGTTCCTGATGAACCACTCCATCCGCCGCGCGAAATCGGGAAGACGCTTCAAGGTCTCCGTCTCGAGGACCTCGCAGGCCATCAAGGGCACGAGACCGACCACCGAGCGGACCCGGAGAGCGGTCTTCGTCCCGTCCATCGCCAGCTGGTCATAGTAGAACCCGTCGACCTCGTCCCACAGGCCCGTGCCGCCCAGCGCATTGATCGCATCCGTGATCGCAACGAAGTGCTCGAAGAACTTCGTCGCGATGTCCTCGTAGGCGGGGTCCTCGCTCGCGAGCTCGAGCGCGATCGACAGCATCGTAGCGCAGTAGAACGCCATCCACGCCGTGCCGTCGGCCTGTTCGAGGTGGCCGCCGGTGGGGAGCGGGCGCGAGCGGTCGAACACGCCGATGTTGTCGAGCCCGAGGAACCCGCCCGCGAAGATGTTCTTGCCCTCGGGGTCCTTGCGATTCACCCACCACGTGAAGTTGAGCAGTAGCTTCTGGAACGTGCGCTCGAGGAACAGCCGGTCGCGGTGGCCGCGGAGGCCGGTCATCTTGTACACGCGCCAGCATGCCCACGCGTGCACCGGTGGATTGACGTCGCCGAATGCGAACTCGTACGCCGGGATCTGGCCGTTGGGGTGCATGTACCACTCGCGCAACAGCAGCACGAGTTGATGCTTTGCGAACTCGGGATCGAGCCGGGCGAAGGGGATCATGTGAAACGCCAGGTCCCACGCGGCGTACCACGGGTACTCCCATTTGTCCGGCATCGAGATGACGTCGAGGTTATTCAAGTGCGTCCAGTCGGCGTTCCGCCCCGACGCCCGCGATACCGGCGGCGGAGGTTGGGCGGGGTCGCCGGCGAGCCACTCGGGGATGTCGTAGTAGTAGAGCTGCTTCGACCAGAGGAGGCCGGCGCGCGCCTGCCGGAGCACGGCGCGCTCTTCGGGCGTCGCCGCGGGAGGCGTGATCGCCGTGTGGAACCGGTCCGCCTCGCGGATGCGCTCGTCGAACGTCTGGTCGAATCCCGCGTCGAACGCCGGTGCCGCGGCCTCGCCGTCCGCGCGCAGGCGGAGGCGGAGCGCGACTTCCTGCCCGCCATCGAGCTCGAGCCGGTACCAGAAGGCCGCCTTGGTGCCGCGCTCGTCCGGGTTCACGGCACTCTCGTCGCCCTGGATGACGACGGTGTGGAACGCGTCCTTCACGTATGGGGTCGGGTTCGGCGCCCCGAACAGCCGCGTCAGGTTGGACGTGTTCTCGGTGAAGAGCAGCCGCGGCGACTGATTGTCCGGGCCCCGGTCCGCCGTGAGGCGATAGGCCCCGAGCGTCGCGTGCCCGGCGCGGATCTCCGCAGGGCCCGCGCGCGACAGCTCCGGCTTGGGCGGGTAGTTCTCGCCGCTCCGGCCCCAGTCCCAGGTATTGCGGAACCACCAGGTCGGCAGCACGTGGATCGCCGCCCGCTCGGCACCGCGATTGGCGACGGTGATTCGGATGAGGATGTCCTCGGGCGACGCCTTCGCGTACTCGACGCCCATGTCGAAGTAGCGATCGCCGTCGAACACCCCCGTCTCGATCAGCTCGAACTCTGGCTGGTCCTTGCCGCGCCGGCGGTTCTCCTCCAGCAGCCGCTCGTACGGGTAGGCCGCCTGCGGATACTTGTACAGCGCCCTGAGGTAGGCGTGGGTCGGCGTCGAGTCGAGGTAGTAGTAGAGCTCTTTCACGTCTTCGCCGTGATTGCCTTCGGGCCCGGTGAGCCCGAACAACCGCTCCTTGAGGATCGGATCTCGCTCGTTCCACAGCGCGAGCGCGAACGCGAGACGGCAGTGCTCGTCGCAGATGCCGAGCAGGCCGTCTTCACCCCAGCGGTAGGCCCGGCTCCGGGCTTGGTCGTGCGGGAAGTACTCCCAACAGTCGCCGTCCGCCGAGTAGTCCTCCCGCACCGTCCCCCATTGACGCTCGGACAGGTAGGGACCCCAGAGTTTCCAGGGCTTCTCCTGCCGTGCGGCTTCCTCGAGGCGGGCGGCTTCCTCTCCTGGCATGCGTTCCTCTCCTGGTCGGGGCCGACGCGACTGTCGCATGGCGGGAAAAGTACAGGACGAGCGGCCGGCCGCTCGCGGTTGGAAATGCAACCTGCTGCCGATAGGTTCCCCGAGGCGAACCAACGTACCTCGGAGCGGGTGTCCGCCGTCTGTTTATGAGGGACTGAAGTCGAGGGACTGAAGTCCCTCCTCCGGCGGCAGCGCGTTCTGAAGGACGCCTTTCCCAGGATGCGGGGGTGACCAGCGTCCTTCAGGACGCCGGCCGGCCGAGTTGGGACTTCAGTCCCTTATAACAAACGACGGCAACGTCCGCCGTACCTCGGAGCCGGTGTCCACCGTCCGGCCGTTGGTCCTGACGGACTGAAATGGAGAGTATTCGAATCTCTGATGAGGGTTGGAGCCGTTCCACGTGTTTTATGAGGGGACTGAAGTCCCCCCTCGGCGGCGGCGCGTCCAGAAGGACGAGGCGGAGGTCGGCTCGCTCGATGTGCGCACGCTCCGAGCGAGCCTCGGCGGCCTATCCGAAGAAGCGCTCGTCGCGCTCGGGATCGCGAAGGAAGCGATCGGCTCCCTGGGGAGCGTGGTGGGCTGGGGAGGGCGTGACGCGCGCTCGGCCGCGTAGCGACGTCGACTCTGGCACGGATTTGATTGCGACGGTGGGCCGAGCGTAGCTTAGAGTGCCGCCGGGTGTGGTCCTTCGTCTAGGCTGCGCGGGCTATAAACAAGGTCGACCTTTACGGAGATGACGCCATGACGCCGCTCACCCTATGGACGCTCGTCGTCGCCGCCCTGCCGGCGCTGCGCGCGCCCGCAGACACCGTCCCGCTGTACGACAACCTCGGCAACCATCACCACGCGGTCACGACCAGAGTTGAGTCCGCACAACTCTATTTCGATCAGGGGCTGCGCTTGGTCTTCGGGTTCAATCACGGCGAGGCGATCCGGGCGTTCAACGAAGGCGCGCGCCTCGACCCGAGCTGCGCGATGTGCTACTGGGGCGCGGCGCTGGCCCGCGGGCCGCACGTCAACGCGCCCATGGACTCGGCGAGCGGCGTCGCCGCCTACGCCGCTGCCCAGAAAGCGCTGCGGTTGGCCTCAAAGGTTAGCCCGCATGAGCAGGCCTACATCCGCGCGGTCGCGAAGCGGTACGCCCCCGTGCCGACCGCTGCCAACCGCGCTCCGCTCGACTCCGCGTACGCCCGCGCCATGGCGGAGGTGGTGCAGAAGTATCCCGACGACCTGGACGCGGCGACGCTGTACGCCGAAGCCTTGATGGACCTGCGGCCGTGGAACTACTGGAAGCAGCCGTCGGGCGACCCGTATCCCGGCACGCTCGAGATCGTGTCCCAGCTCGAGCGCGTGTTGCAGGCCAAGCCCGACCACCCCGGCGCCTGCCACTATTACATCCACGCGGTCGAGGCCGTGCAGCCGGAGAGGGCCGTCGGCTGCGCCGAGCGGCTGGCGGCCCTGATGCCGGGCGACGGGCACATGGTGCACATGCCGGCGCACATCTACATCCGGGTGGGACGCTACGCCGACGCGATCGCGAGCAATGTCCACGCGGTGCACACGGACGAAGCCTACATCGAGGACCAGCGCCCGTCGGGCGTCTACCCGCTCGGCTATTACCCGCACAACCTGCACTTCCTGTCGTTCGCGGCGACCATGGCCGGCCAGAGCGCGACCGCGATCGATGCGGCGCGCACGCTCCTGGCGAAGACGAACCTGCAGGTGGCTGCCCAGGTCCCGCTGCTGCAACCGTTCGTGTCGTTCCTGGACCTGACGCTCGTGACGTTCGGTCGTTGGGACGACGTGCTGGCGCAGCCGCTGCCGCCGGCCGACATCCCGTACGCCGTCGGCATGGCGCATTACGCGCGCGGCGTGGCCTTCGCCGCGACGGGCAAGCCGACCGAGGCGCAGGCCGAGCTAGACGCGCTGAAGCAGACGGCGGGCGGGGCGACCCCGGACAACAAGACGGTGTTCGACATCGCGACGCATGCGCTCCTGGGTGAGATCGCGTCGCGTCAAGGCAAGCTCGACGACGCGGCGACTCACTTCAAGGCGGCGATGGCGATCGAGGACGGGTTGCTCTACTTCGAGCCGCCCACCTGGTATTACCCGATTCGCCACTCGCTCGGCGCGGTGTTGCTGCGCGCGGGGCACGCGGCCGAGGCCGAGCAACTGTATCGGGAGGACCTGCGCCGCTTCCCCGAGAACGGCTGGGCGCTGTTCGGCTTGCTCTCGGCCCTGCGGGCCCAGGGAAAGAGCGCGGAAGCTGACGCGGTGGAGGCCCGCTTCCGCAAGGCGTGGGGCACGGCGGACGTCACGCTGACGGCGTCGAGGTTCTAGCGAGCTGGATCCGAGCGCACGAGCAGCGCGACGCCCGGCCTCTCCCGGGTCCTCACCCCCTGACCCTCTCTCCCTTCGGGAGAGGGGGGGACGGCGTGCTTCCCTCCGGGTGGCGCAGCATTGGACGCCGTCCCGGCCGGTTGTGTTCGCCGCGGCGGAAGTGAAAGCGCTAATCGTGAGGCAGGCTCGATGGGAAAGCGCCGGACCTGGCGCTCGGACGCCGGCAGGCCGAGCTGGGACTTCAGGCCCTCCGCTGCTGATCGGTTCCTAGAGGCGAACCAACGTACCTCGGAGTCGGTGTCCACTGCGGTGTGTCCGCCGTCCGTGTGTTTATGAGGGACTGAAGTCCCCGCTCGGCGGCGGCGCGTCCGGAAGGGCGCATTTCCCAAGACGTGGGGGGCTGAACCAGCGTCCTTCAGGACGCCTCCCGGGCCGAGTTGGGACTTCAGTCCCTCAGGTACGACGGCAGTAGTCGCGCGTTCGCCGCCCGGGCCTTTCTTCAGCACCCCGCAGGGAGCGTCGAGCCGTGCAGATACGCCACTCGACGGGAAAGCGCCGGACCTGGCGCTCAGGCGCCGCCGCCGGCGGGATGCCCCGGCCACACCGGGCGCGGGGTGCCCGCTTCCAGCCGGTAGAAGCCGAGGTCGCGGCCGGTGCGGAGCTTGGCGACGTAGAGGATCTGCCCCGCGTGCATGCCGAAGTGCTCCACGGCGTGATAGATCGCTTGAAGCGTGGTGACGCTGCGGCCCTGCACGGCGCAGCGGTCGTTGAGCCCGGCTGGATCGGTTCGCGCAAGCACCGCGTCCGCTTCCAGCACTGCTTCGGTGAGTATCGCCACGAGCTTGTCCCGCGGGAGGGGGTCGCGCCGGGCGAACTCGGCGCTGCGATCGCGGACGTCGGGTGCCCCGCCGACGCCGCTCACGATCCACTGCCGGATGTTGCCGGCCAGGTGCAGCATCAGGTTGCCTACGCTGTTGGACGCCTCATTGGGGCGCCACCAGGTGTCTTCCTCGCTCAGCCGCTCGACGGCGGCCCGGATCTTGGGCAGGTAATGGCCGGTCAGGTACTCCCGGGACTGGGCGAGGAAGGCGGCGCCGGTCTGC